>NZ_PFNG01000094.1:0-4797 GCF_002791875.1 Candidatus Aquicultor secundus
GAAAACGAAAACGGTAGCGAGCGGTAAAACCGCATATACCCCGCCTTTCGCCCAGGTCTCTCTAACAAAGCTCTCGTTTGTAAATACCTCAACGTACAGCGCCAGGGACACGATACCGAAAAGCGCTGTTTTTACATACGGTTTCTTTCCTGTCTTACCGGAACTCTTAGCCATGAGCATTAACCTCCTTTCCTATTAATTTTCCTTGATTCATACCGCAATGTGGGCGATCTTTTGCCAATTGCTTAGCTAACTCTAACCCGCGTTATTAACCGACTACGTCACAATTGTTACATGTCATGTGAAAAAAATATTTTCGCCCGATCATTACTTGAAACGCGTTCTACGCTATTTACGTGGCCGGATTTGTTCTGCGGATTAAGGCTTTTCAAAACATCGACCGCATTATCTGTGCCTTTGCAGCTAATTCTTGAGGCGCTTATCAAAGAAAGTTTTCTCCAGCTTGCAGCCTTAATTTCATATTACCACTATGGGTTTTTTCGTCAACGATTTACGTAAAAACCCTTCACTAAATCACAATATATTTGCTCTATTATTTGGCGGTTTATTCTCTTAGCTGTAATTGGTCATTTCTTCTAATCAACCTACACTGATAATTCGTATCCGCTAATAGTTATATCTTTAACATGCACCGCGTTATAACCGTACCCCATGACCAGGGTTTATAGTAGTAATTTACTACTCTTTTTTTTGGTAATCGCCCCGATGTGCACTCCAAATGATCGTGATGAAATGGAAGTTAAAGCCAAATTTAGACAATCCCGGAGGAGAGGAGGGATATAGCATGAAGAAAAAATTATTAGGTGTTCTTTTCGGGGCCGTTTTTATATCAATTCTAGTTGTTACCAACTCGGCTTTAGCCGCTACGGTCAACTTGTCATCCGGCGCACATTCAGGAACCCCCTGGTGGGTTTGGCCGCTTAGTCTATTCGCACTTACTTTCGTAATGGGAGTAGTCGCTATTCCGGCCGGCGTGGGTGGTGGAGTTCTTTTTGTACCTATCGTAAGCAGTTTCTTTCCTTTTAACCTCGACTTTGTCAGAGGAGCCGGGCTGATGATCGCCCTCTCGGGATCTTTAGCAGCCGGACCCGGCCTCCTCAAGAGAGGCATGGCGGACCTGCGCCTGGCAATGCCTGTAGCGCTGATAGCATCGGTCTTTTCAATTTTAGGGGCGGTCGTAGGTCTTGCGCTTCCAGCTAAGCTTGTTCAAATAGGTTTGGGTGCCGTTATCCTTGCAATAGTCTTCGTAATGGTCTTGGCCAAGAAATCGGAATACCCGGATGTTAAACTACCTGATTCCCTGTCGATCGCGCTTAGGATCTCCGGAATTTATCATGAGGATTCAACTAAGCAGGATATCGACTGGAAAATTCATAGAACGCCGGTCGGGTTAGTTTTATTTTCGTTTATCGGCTTCCTGGCCGGCATGTTCGGTCTAGGCGCCGGATGGGCTAATGTGCCTGTCTTAAACCTTGTTATGGGTGCCCCATTAAAGTTATCTGTCGCAACAAGCAGTTTCCTACTATCAATAACCGATACATCTGCTGCTTGGATTTATATTAACAAAGGAGCGATCCTGCCGTTAGTCGTTGCGCCATCAATTATCGGCATGATGCTCGGCGCTTTTATAGGAGCGAAACTACTCACAAAGGCCAAACCACAAGTGATCAGATACGCGGTTATTACCATGTTGTTTTTATCTGGTTTTAGGGCGCTTTTGAAAGGCTTTGGTATTTAGCAGCTTACGATGGTTGCCCCGATGAAACATCTCGGTTAACCGAAAGCATTGTTAAAACCAAATAAAAGTTCTGTTGATAGGAGGTCGGTATGGCTACAAGAATGAACAGTAAACGTGATTTAAAGATTAAACCCCAAGCGAAAGCTGAACCCGCGCGTACGGCAACGAAGACGGTTAGAGCCACAGAAGAACAACTTGTTTACGCCGGTATCCTGTCCATGGGCAGGAAAATTGGGCTTGCGGGTATCGTGGCCTCATTTCTGGTATATTTATCCGGAATTTTAACTCCTAAAATGCCGCTCGAAAAAGTCCCGGTTTATTGGCATCTTTCTTCGAGCGAGTACATGAAGGTTGCCGGCATTAAGCCGGGTTGGGCGTGGCTTACCATGTTTCAAAACGGAGACATGCTTAATTTTTTTGGTATCGCAATTTTGGGAGCCATAAGCTTAGTTTGCTATCTTGCCATAATACCTAAATTGCTTCGTAAAAAAGATACAACCTTCGCTATGATTGCGATCGTTGAGGTACTGGTGCTTGCGTTCGCAGCATCCGGGATTATTCATATAGGGGAGTAAGCAAGCGTGTTTTCTGCACATGCGTAGGTGCCTCGTAGGTAACCTATAAGACCAACAATAAACAAGAACACCGCAAATGATTCT
This sequence comes from Candidatus Aquicultor secundus, assembly GCF_002791875.1. Classification (NCBI taxonomy): domain Bacteria; kingdom Bacillati; phylum Actinomycetota; class Candidatus Aquicultoria; order Candidatus Aquicultorales; family Candidatus Aquicultoraceae; genus Candidatus Aquicultor; species Candidatus Aquicultor secundus. Next base: position 2,419 of record NZ_PFNG01000094.1, read on the forward strand.
GTTTAAGCCGGTTTGTAGGGAAACCAGCCTACGTATGTGCAGTTATACGATACTATAAGCTGGCATACTATTTATAAAAAGGCCCGGTGATAGAATACACCGGGCCTTTTTATTTTCTGCCGATTACCTCATAGACTTAGCCTCAACATACTTTCTTCGCGATTATAGGCCAATTTACCTCACCCGTTGCCAACTTCTCCCTTTATGCTCCCCTTTTTTATATTCACCTATACCACCGGCATTACCATAATATATTCGCAAACGTAGACTACGTAGTTTTAGCAATTCTTAAATATGGGTAATCCCTACCCTAACTATTTGTAGATTTCCTATGTAGCATTACGTGAATTTACGTATATTGGTATTGATGAAAGTACTAATAGTGCTAATATTAGAATCAGCTTGCAAGCTTTTCTTAGGATATCTTTTGACAAAGTGACTAAACAAGTTGCCTGTGTGTGCGTAGGTAACCTATAAGACCAACAATAAACAAGAACACCGCAAATGACCTTTGTTTATACCGGTTTTAGGTAGACCAGCCTACGCATACACAGACGAGTTATTAAAAGATAGAGAGATTTTTTTAGCTTGTCTAGTAACAATTGTGACAATCTTTCACAATCTCATAACCAGCACCACTCGCCCATCCAAAAGCTTATTCACCGAACAAATAATTAAAAAAAGGAGGATGATAATGAAACACAGGAAAGTAATCGTTTCAACCTTACTTACTGCCTTCATATTATTTATGTTAATGGCAGCACCCGCATGGGCCGCAAGCGGACCCGGCAAAGCATCTACCCTGGCATGGTGGATCTGGCCCTTAGTTCTTTTTGTGATCACATTTGTCATGGGTATCGTAGCGGTACTTGCAGGTGTTGGAGGTGGAGTACTTTTTACCCCTATTATAGGCGGCTTTTTCCCATTTAATATGGACTTCGTAAGGGCTGCGGGACTCATCGTAGCCCTCTCCGGTTCGCTCGCAGCAGGTCCCGGACTCTTAAAGAGAGGTATGGCAGACCTCAGGTTGGCTTTACCGGTGGCGCTAATCGCCTCTGCCGCCGCAATCGCCGGCGCGATGGTCGGCCTCAAACTCCCGGACAACATCACTCAAACCGCGCTTGGAATCGCAATCCTTGCAATCGTCGCTATTATGTTAGTAGCCAAGAAATCGGAATATCCGGATGTTAAAAAATCGGATAACCTCTCTTCGATCTTAAGAATCACGGGTATTTACCATGAGCACTCAACCGACCAGGATGTTAACTGGAAGATCCACCGCACACCTATCGGCCTTTTCTCCTTTATCTTTATAGGATTCGCGGCCGGTATGTTCGGCCTCGGCGCCGGATGGGCCAACGTCCCTGTCCTCAACTTGATGATGGGCGCACCTCTTAAGATATCGGTTGCAACCAGCAAGTTTCTACTTGCGACAACCGATACGTCGGCTGCATGGGTCTACATTAACAAGGGCGCGGTTATCCCTATGATAATTGTTCCCTCCGTTATCGGTATCATGCTTGGCTCTCTTATCGGAGTTAAGCTTCTAGCTAAGACAAAAGCCTCAGCGATTAAAATGACGGTAATCGTCGTCCTAGGCTTTTCAGGCGTAAGGTCACTTCTAAAAGGCCTTGCTATTTGGCCATAAATCGAGAGGAGGAAGATATGGGCACAACAGAAACTACGGCAGCAAAAAAAGCCGGCGTGCAAGTGGCAGCCACTCCGTTGGTACAGGCGACAGAGGAACAGCTCCTTTATGCGAAAGTCCTCGATACCGCAATGAAGATCGGTCTTGCGGGAATCATAGTAGTGTTCGCGTTCTATTTATTCGGTGTATTCGAGCCTAAAATCCCGCTTGCCGATGTCTCCAAATATTGGGGAATGAAAAGCCACGATTACCTGGAGGCGACAAATATTAAATCCGGCTGGGCCTGGACCGGGATGTATCGGCACGGCGATTTCCTGAACTTCTTCCCTATCGCATTTTTGGCTGGGATAACAGTTCTATGTTACCTATCGATAGTTCCTACGCTGTTCAAGAAAAAGGATAGCATTTATGGAATTCTCGCATTGATTGAAGTTTTGATCTTGGTTGCGGCGGCCTCAGGACTTATTTCGGCCGGCGGTCACTAAGATATAATCTAAGATATAAATCTGGTTAAAAGTATAGGTTTTAGGGCGGGCGTAAGGTCCGCCCTTTTTTCATCCCAATTTCTTATTATAAACCGGTTATATGCAGCATTCTACCAGCGTATTACCACCGATTGCAAATTATTTTACTCGCGGTACTGTAAATTCTTAGTAGGCAAGTAAGGTCTTGCAAAATAGATCAAGACCTCGCATTATCTCGTTAGAATCACCAAACGGGAGAAGGAGGTC
>NZ_PFNG01000187.1:0-249 GCF_002791875.1 Candidatus Aquicultor secundus
ATGGGCTTCCAACCGGAGCAGATCGTCACTACCCTCGAGGGTAAGATGCAATGCTGCGTAGGCCTTTGCGGCCGCTGCAACGTCGGCTCGAAGTTCATCTGCAAAGACGGCCCGGTTTTCACACTGGCCGAGCTCAACGCAATAAACGGTGATTTCTAATGGGGGGACGTTCTTAATTTGCGCAAATAACTCAAAGGTCAAGCATAGCAATAAAGCGGGGAGACAAAATAGCACGGCTTGCTGAGCAAA
>NZ_PFNG01000187.1:268-4870 GCF_002791875.1 Candidatus Aquicultor secundus
GGAAACCACGCCTTGATGCGCCAGGACTAGTCCACCACGTTATTGCGCGCGGCATCGAGCGAAGAGAGATTTTTGTCGACGATGCCGATAGACGTACGCTTTTTGCCCAAATAAGTAAACTTGCGGGCGGTGATAACAACCACATCTATGCCTTCTGTTTGATGCCAAACCACATCCATCTGTGTGTGCGAACCCTTGCCATGCCGCTTGCGACCTTTATGCGGCGCTTACTAACGCGCTATGCCATCTACTTCAACCACCGGCACAAGCGATGCGGGCACCTGTTTCAGAATCGATACAAATCTTTTGTTGTCGATGAGGAAAATTATCTGCTCGAACTTATCCGCTATATCCACTTGAATCCGGTACGTGCAGGGACGATTAACGGACTTGATGCGCTTGAGCGCTGGCCTTATGCGGGGCATGCCGCACTCATGGGCAGGGTGAAGCTTTCTTGGTTTGCGTCAGAGCATGCTCTTTCGCTTTTTGCCGGCAAGCGCTCTCCTCGTGAAAGACTGGCTACGTTTATGCAGGAGGGGCTGGAGCGCAGCTCGAATTATGAGCTATCCGGTGGCGGTTTAAAGAGAAGTCTTAAAATAAGAGAGCGGAGTGAGCGCGCTGCAACAGGCGCTTTTGATGAGCGCATCTTAGGAGCGAGCAGCTTTGTCGAGGCAGTTCTTGCTAACATAGAGCACCCGCCCAGGGATCAAGCCCCTAAAGTATCACTTGAGGAACTGAAGCAAATCGTTGCCACGGTATTTGGCCTTACGGACGCTGAGTTATGCTCCGGCTCGAGGCGACCTACTATCGTAAGCGCTCGAGATGCGCTCATATGGTATGGGGCACAGCATCTTGGCATACGAGCGGCGGAGATCGCATCGACCTTAAATATCACGCCATCGGCTGTCTGCACTGCGCTTCGGTTAAAGCGGGGCAAAGAGTCCAGCGAGCGGTTATTGATGTAGACTTATTTGCCTAAATTAAGAACGTCCCCTAAACTAAAGACTATGTTAAATGACATTGACATTAAATCCATCAAAGGTCTTTCCGATGCCGAGGCCGCCAACAGGCTCAGGCAAGAAGGCTATAACGAACTTCCTTCAACCCAGAGGCGTAATATCTTCGCCATCGCATTTCAGGTCATCCGCGAACCGATGTTTTTGCTGCTCGTTGCGGGCGGCGCAATCTATCTGATAGTGGGCGATATAGAGGAGGCGGTGCTTCTTTTAAGCTTTGTCTTTGTCGTCATGGGGATTACCTTTTACCAGGAGCGAAAAACCGAGCGGGCGCTCGAGGCGCTTCGCGATCTCTCAAGCCCGCGTGCGCTCGTTATCCGTGGCGGCAAGGAAGAGCGGATAGCGGGCCGTGATGTCGTGCGCGAGGATATTATGGTGCTGACCGAGGGCGATCGCGTGCCGACGGATGCCGTCATGTTGTCAAGCAACGACCTTTCCGTCGACGAATCGCTTCTAACAGGGGAATCGGTACCGGTCAGGAAAACTCCCTGGGATGGAGAGATGCATATAACACGCCCGGGCGGTGAAGACCTGCCGTTTGTGTACTCCGGGACGCTCGTCGTTTCCGGCCAGGGAATAGCGCGAGTTCTGGCGACCGGTATTAATACCGAGATGGGCAAAATCGGAAAAGCGCTGCGCGAGCTTGAACCCCAGGAGACGCCGTTGCAGGAGAAAACCGCAGGCCTGGTGAAAACATTGGCAATAGTGGCACTCTCACTCGCGATCCTCGTTGTCATAGCCTACGGAGTTACCAGGGGAAACTGGCTTAATGGTCTTCTTGCGGGCATTACGCTTGCCATGGCGACTATCCCGGAAGAAATCCCGGTCATCCTTGTCGTATTCCTGGCGCTCGGTGCATGGCGAATCTCGCAAAACCGCGTGCTTACACGGCGCGTTCCCGCGGTTGAGACGCTGGGCTCGGCCACCGTGCTCTGTGTAGACAAAACGGGCACACTCACGCTTAACCGCATGACCGTAAGCAAAATCTACGCCGGCGGCGAGTATCATAAAGTCGACTATAACGCGCCCGTGTCGCTCCCCGAGAAGTATCACCAGATCGTGGAGTTCAGCATCCTGGCGAGCGAGCGCGATCCTTTTGACCCCATGGAGAAGGCGTTTAAGGAGCTTGGGGGGCATTACCTTGCCCACACCGAGCACCTGCACGGCGACTGGAATCTGGTGCACGAATATTCCTTGTCCCCCGAGCTGCTGGCCCTGTCGCACGTTTGGAAGTCACCGAACAGCGATGAGTACGTGATCGCCGCCAAAGGCGCCCCTGAGGCTATCGCCAACCTTTGCCATTTCAACGAGGCTGAGATGCAGGACCTTGCCCGGAATATCAACGAAATGGCAAATGAAGGCCTGCGTATTCTTGCCGTGGCCAAGGCACACTATAAAGGGGCTACATTTCCAGCAATACAGCACGACTTTGATTTTGAATACTTGGGGTTGATCGGGCTCTCCGATCCGGTGCGCCCGACCGTCCCGCAGTCGGTAAAAGAGTGCTATGATGCCGGGATAAGGGTAGTGATGATTACCGGCGATTACCCCGGCACCGCGCAAAGCATCGCACGCCAAATCGGTCTTACCCGTGTTGATGAATTCATGACCGGGGCAGAGCTTGAGCAGATGGACGAGCTTGAGCTTGAGCAGCGCGTTAAAACAGTGAATATCTTTGCGCGCGTTGTCCCCGAGCAAAAACTGCGCCTGGTGAGCGCCCTAAAGGCTACCGGCGAGATCGTTGCCATGACCGGCGACGGTGTAAACGACGCCCCGGCGCTTAAAGCGGCAAATATCGGTATCGCCATGGGAGGACGGGGCACCGACGTTGCCCGCGAGGCTGCATCGCTTGTGCTTCTCGACGACGACTTTGCATCCATCGTCCAGGCGGTAAAACTTGGACGCAGGATCTTCGACAACATCCGAAAGGCGCTTTCTTACGTCTTTGCCATTCATGTTCCCATCATCGGGATGTCGCTTATTCCGGTGCTCTTTGACCTGCCGCTCGTACTCCTGCCGGTTCATATCGTCTTCCTTGAGCTTATTATCGACCCGGCAAGCTCTGTAGTTTTTGAAGCCGAACCCGAGGAGGCCGATGTAATGGAACGCCCGCCCCGCGATCCCAGAGAGCCGCTTTTTGGGCGCAGACTTATGACTATAAGCATATTGCAGGGGTTAAGCGTCCTTTTGATCGTGCTATCGGTTTACCGCACGGCGCTATACCTGGGGCATAGCCCAACAGATGCCCGCGCCCTCGCGTTTACAACGCTCATCATCGCGAACCTAGGCCTTATACTTACAAATCGCTCCTGGTCACGGAATATCCTGGCGGCATGTCGTACGCCGAACGCCGCCCTCTGGTGGGTAATAGGCGGCGCAATTTTGTTTCTTGCCCTTGTAATATATGTCCCGGTCCTGCGAAGTCTCTTCCGCTTTACGATTTTGCATCCGATCGACATAGCGGTCTGCCTAACCGCCGGTATTGCAAGTATCCTGTGGTTCGAAGGACTAAAGCTGATCAGCAGTCATAATAATCGGCCACTGGACCAGGAATTGATGTCGTAGCCGGATCCATCCAACAACCGATTAACCAGAAAACACCCCGCCCAGCGGTACAATACACACCTATTTTGTGCTAATATCCTGCTTAGTTTGTTTTTTACCAAGGAGGAGATTAATGAGGAAAATCATTGCCGGTTTACTTATCCTGGCGCTCAGCTTCCTGGCAATTGGCTGTAGCACCACAAAAACCGCAACAAGCACATCGGGAGGAGACAAAAGCACAACAGAGAAAGCGACATCTACACCCGCGACCATCAGAATCGGAACGCTTCCAACCGAGGATACCCTGGCTATCCATGTCGCCGACCAGAAGGGGATTTTTAAAAACAGAGACCTTGAGGTAAAGGTTACCGTGTTTAAAAGCGCCCAGGAGCGCGACGCGGCACTTCAGGCCGGTCAGATCGACGGCTTTATGGGTGATATCGTTGCCGTTGCCGCGCTGCAGCAAAGCGGTACCCCCGTTTCCATCGTGAGCATTTTGCTTGGGGCCGTGCCGTCCGAGGGGCGCTTCGGCATTGTAGTACCTCCAGAATCCACCGCGACAACAGTCGCCCAACTTAAAGGTATGCCGATTGCCACATCAAGTAACACCATCACCGAATATGTCATCGACTCGCTGTTTAAAGAAAACACTCTCAATGACAGCGATATCAAGAAAGTCGAGATCAAGGCCCTGCCGGTTCGTCTGGAGGCCGTAATGAGCGGTCAGGTGCAGGCTGCAGCGTTGCCGGATCCATTGCTGGCTCTTGCAGTAAAGCAAGGCGCACACCTAATCGTCGACGATACGAAGGGCGCCAACATCTCCCAGACGGTTCTCGTATTCAGAAAAGATTTCTTGGTTAAGGATGAGAATAAAACCGCAGTCAAAAGCCTGCTCGTAGGCATAAATGACGGCGTAGGCCTGATCAATAAAAATCCCGACGCCTATCGCAAGCTGCTTGTCGATAAAGCCAAGCTGCCAAAGCCGATCGAGAACTCATATAAGATCAACACGTATCCGGAAGTCCAGCTTCCGACCAAGGAT
>NZ_PFNG01000104.1:0-4770 GCF_002791875.1 Candidatus Aquicultor secundus
CGGCCAAGGCGCCGTTCGGTATTCTTGCGGATGGAACGGCGGTAATCGAGATGGCCAAGGCTTCCGGCTTTGAACTGGTGCCTGCGGCGCGGCGCGACCCGACGGTAACCACCACCTACGGAACGGGTGAACTCATTGAGGCCGCTCTTGATTTTGAATGCAGGCGCTTTATCGTCGGCATCGGCGGCAGCGCTACCTGTGATGCCGGTATCGGTGCGGCACAGGCGCTGGGTGTAAAGATTCTCAAGGAGGATGGCTCGGGGGTCGGCTTTGGGGGAGGAGAACTCGTAACCATCGCCCGGATCGACGTCTCGACCATCGACCCCAGGGTTCGCGATGCACAGGTTCTGGTGGCCGGCGATGTAAAAAATCCGCTCTATGGCCCGTACGGCGCGGCGCACGTGTTTGCCCCGCAAAAAGGGGCCTCACCCGAGCAGGTATTCCTTCTTGAGCAGGGCTTGATACATTTTGCCGATGTGGTCCACCGGGACCTTGGGATTGACGTGTCCGAGCTATCGGGCGGAGGGGCGGCCGGGGGCTTAGGCGCGGGTCTCGTTGCGTTTTTGCACGCCACGATCAGGCCGGGAGTCGAGCTGGTTATGGAAGCGGTTGGGTTACGCGATAAAGTGCGGGGGGCCGATCTTGTTATAACCGGCGAGGGCCAGGTTGACGCTCAGAGCGTCTACGGCAAAGTTCCGGGGGGCGTTGCGGGTTTAGCGTGCGAATACGGCGTAAAGACGATCGTCATTGCGGGCAAGCTCGGTGACGGCTACGAGCAGCTGTATGACAGCGGCATCAGCGAGATGTATGCGCTGGAAACCATCGCCGGCTCGCTTGATGCGGCGATAAATAGGCCCATCCCCTCTATTAAAGAAGCGGCATCCCGCATCGCCACAAAACTTCGAGCCTGGTAATTCACAGCGTAAATCTGTACACTATTAGTTAACAATAGTAGACAATCCTTGCTTGTCAATCTTTGTATGTTAACTAATAGTATACAAGCACACAGACAAGCGTACGGTTTTGGTGGTGATCATGCTAGAAACGCTGTTCAGATCACGGGTTATGGTAAAGCTTCTCAGCTATTTCTTGAATAATCCGGGCAAAGAGGTGTATCTACGGGAGGCAAGTCGCGAAGTATCCGAGCCCCCGAGTGCAGTGCAGCGCGAACTCGAGCGCCTAGATGCTCTTGGTTTGCTCGATTCCCGCCGGCATGGAAACCACAAGTATTTTAAGGTGCGCCCCGAGTTTCCGATCCTGCCCGAGCTTCACAGCCTCTTTTTGAAAACCGAAGGCGCCGCCGCTTTTCTTAAAGAAAGCCTCGCCGGGCTTAAAGGCATCCAGCTTGCCTTCATCTACGGTGAGTTTGCCGAGCGGCCGACCGAGGCCGTTTCGGAAATTAACCTCGTTATAATCGGCTCACCGGACCGTTCTGAACTCGATGGGGCGATAAAAAATCTGCGCGGCAAACTTGGCCGCGTAATTAACTACGCACAATATAGCCCTGATGAATTTAAGCATTTACTTGAGGCAAAAGACCCATCACTGGGGAGGACGCTTAACGGAGAGAAGCTTGTTTTAGTCGCCAATGTTGCCGAGAAGGGCTAGGTTCTTGAGGGCGCTCAAGCTAGCGGTATTCTCTGCCTATCAGGAAGCGAATTGCCTCCGCCCATCCCAGGCCCATCTCTTCATGGGTAATAAACACGTTTGGATAATCACCCAACCGCTCCAGTATCTCGGGATTCTCCAGCACCGCATTTCGCACGAGGAACAACACGCCCACTTCGGGGGCAAGCTCTAGATCGGCTATCGAGTCACCGATGGCGGCGCACATGCCTTTGGCAATCCCTCGCGTTTCCTGGTCTTTGCGTACCGCCGAAGCTTTGCTGCTTGCTGTAGGTAAGAGGTGGTAGGCATGCACTTCGGTTATTTGTGGGTCAAGACGCGCGCTCCTTCGCCTCACCTTGCCGTTGTCGATGATTTTAAGCTCAATAAAGCCGTTCTTCTTTAGAAGCGCGTTGGCCTCCTCGACATCGATCCGCCCCCGGAACATGTGAGTGAACTCCCGATTCTCCGACCAGGGAAGATGGTACTCCAGTCGCCGGTCGTATTCGTCGAGCAAGAGCTGCGGTGCGCCGCTTTCTTCAATCGCCTTCCATACGGTTTCCTCGCCCGCCTGAAAATCCCCAATATTTGATACCAACACCTCGCCCAGGTTGTAGGCGATCTGGCAGCCAAGCTCGGAAATCCAGTTCTTAAAACCGAGAATTCGCACATCCGAGTGGAGCTGCGCTCGATTGCGCCCCGAGACGAGGACCACATCGATTTTATGAAGATGGCAGGAGACTATCGCCTGCGCCGGCGAGCTGGTAAAGCCGTGGTTTGAATCAAGAAAAAGGCAACCGCCAGGTCCGAGAAGCGTGCCGTCGACGTCACTGTAGATAACCCTGGTCTCCGGCGCCATCAGGTTAATGAGTTCGGCATGCCACGGCTCGACGTAGTCGATTACGTTTAATCTATCCAGCATACCAAGACCCACGGCATCCCCTCCCATGCACCGCACGGTTGTTTAAAATAATCCAGCACTATTAGTTCTTCTAGATGATCTATTAGATGTTCCGCTAAATGTTCAATTAACTCTTTTGTTAACTCTTCAATTAGTGTCTCTATTAATTTTAGTACCAATTGGTATATTTTTAAAGCTCAGGCGTTCTTTGTCGCCCACCGGTTGTTGATGGGCCGTGAACGTGGTACTTTTCGTAATGAAGAACTAAAATCGGTCGGGTGAACCAATGAACGAGAAAGTTAGTGAGAAAACAGTGCTTCAGCCGGAGGTGCTTGCACAGATTGAGCGCCTGGGGCAAGCGGATATCATAGTCGGCATCCCGAGCTTTAGAAACGCCGGGACCATCTCGCACGTGGTGCGGGCGGCCGCACTCGGAATGGTGCAATTCTTCCCGGAACTCAAACCGGTTATGGTCAATGCCGATGGCGGCTCCGACGATAGCACCCGCGATGTCGTACTTGAAACGCCGGTTCCGCCCCAGGTCGAGAAGATAGTTACCACCTATCTTGGGCCCGCAGGCAAGGGGAGCGCGTTTCAAACCATCTTTGAGATCGCCGATCGCCTGCGGACCAAGGTCTGCATCGTCGTCGATTCGGACCTGCGCAGCATCACCCCTGAGTGGATAAAACTCTTGGGCGAGCCGATCTACCGGTATAACTACGGTTTTGTTACACCGCATTACCTCAGATATAAATATGACGGTACGATCACGAACTCGATAGCATACCCGCTGACAAGGGCGCTTTACGGGCAGCGGTCGCGCCAGCCGATAGGCGGTGATTTCGGGGTCTGCTGGGCGCTCTCAAAAGTATTCAGCCGGGAGAATATCTTAAGCGATGACAACATCCACCGCTTCGGCATCGACATCTGGATGACCACCACCGCGATCAACGAGGGCTTCAGGGTCTGCCAGTCGACGATGGGCGTTAAGCTGCACGACCCAAAAGACCCCGGCGCCGACCTTGGACCGATGTTTCGCCAGGTCGTCGGGACCATATTTGAGCTGATGGGTAAATACGAGACCAAGTGGAAGGTCGTCCACGGCAGTTTCCCAACCGATATCTTCGGTACGCTTAAGAGAGCCGAACCGGAACAATTTGCCATCGATTTGCACCGGCTCATCGAGAATTTTATGAACGGGTTTGCCAAGAACGAATCCCTTCTTGAGAGAATACTTCCCGCCGGCACATTTAACGAGGTCAAGGCGCTCACCCTTCCACCGACCGATATTTTTAATTTCCCGGATGAGCTGTGGGTGAAGGCGGTTTACGACTTTGCGGTCGCCTACAACTGGAGCGGGATCGACCGGCGTGATATCGTCGATGCGCTGATGCCCCTTTACTTCGGGCGCACCGGCTCGTTTGTTATCGAGACCGAGGTCATGAATAACCTGCAGGCCGAAGACGAGGTCGAAGGGATTGCTGAGACGTTTGAGCGCTTAAAGCCGTATCTTCTCGAGCGCTGGGACGCGGCAAAAGCGCAGGCTGCAAAGTACCGCGTCCCGCTTGAAAGCCGGGCGGATACCGAATTAATATAAACTTCATATTCTTGAAACCTGTCCGTAATAATCCAAGGCTACCGTATCTTTAAGCATGTTTTCTTGAAAGGGGTAGTTCTGATTAAGGCGGGTATTATAACTTCGGACCCCGCTCTCGCCTTGCAACTCAAGCAAGACCTTGAGCAGTCCGGGTTCGTCTCGGTTGCTAATGGGCACGACAACGGCGGGCAGGTGGACGTGGTACTCCTCGACTGCCGCGATTCTCAGCGCGTGGTCGAGCGTATTGAAGACCTCAAGGACGATGCGCCGGTGCTCGCCATCATCGAGGGGAAGCCAAATTTGCCCGTTGAGATTTTTACCGAGTTCACCGACGTTCTCTTTTATCCCTACTCAGAAAAGGAGCTTTACTTTCGCTTGTCTTTGGCGGCATATAAAAGCGAGCGGGCCGAGCAGGACGAAATATTCGAGTGGGGCGGATTTAAGATCAATTACACGAACTACGAGGTTTCGGTGGACAATAACAAGCTCGACCTCACATATAAGGAATACGAGCTGCTAAAGCATATGGCTTTAGCCCCGGGGCGCGTGTTTACGCGAAGCCAACTTTTAAAAAGCGTCTGGGGCTACGATTACATTGAGGGCGCGCGCACGGTTGATGTGCACATACGCCGCCTGCGCTCAAAGCTCGGCAGCAAGTATGCCAACC
>NZ_PFNG01000079.1:0-4700 GCF_002791875.1 Candidatus Aquicultor secundus
TGGTTTACCGAGCCGATTTGCGTTAAAAAAATAATAACCCAACAGTACAAGTAGCCCTACGACAGAGTAAAGACTGAACTTACCAGGGATGCGAAGAACTCTAGTTTCAATTTGGCCGCTTAGGAGATAGAGGGAGTCAATAGCGGAACCGACCCAGAAATGGGTCTTTTTTTATTTAAAAGGAGATTGGGTTTGAAGCTTTCGGCCATTAAACTAAAAACAGAAGCAACACGCGGCGTTGAATTAAGCAAGCCCGGCATCGGCGTACCCAAAAACCAAACGGTAGTGCCGGGAGGGCTAAAATATTTTTCAGGCTCAATATCCACGACTGTTACCAAGCACATAAAGCCGATCGTCGCTTTTCTTGCTGTTCTAGTCCTAATTGCGGCCACGCTGGCCGTAACGCAAATTCGGGACGAGCGGGTTAAGCAAGAAAATCAGAGGATAAAAGCGGAGCAGCAAAAAGCCTACGCTTCAGGCCTCAGCGCCTATACCAACGGCAAGTTCGATGCGGCGATACAGCGTTTGGAGCGGGCGAAGAAACTCGATCCGGCCGACGCGAAAACGCATCTCAACCTCGCCCAAAGCTACGAGGCGAAAGGGCAGCTCAACAAAGCATCGGATGAATACAGAGCGTCTCTTAAATCAAACCCCAATCAGCCCGAGGCCCATTACAACCTCGCTATCATCTATAAATCCCAAGGAAACTTTACCAAGGCGATTCAAGCGCTTGAAACTACGATCAAGCTCAATAAAAACTTTGTAACGGCGCGGATAGCGCTCGGCGACCTTTACGTTGAGAAGAACGATAAAGCCAGCGCCAAGAAACAATATGAGACAGTCATACAAATGAGACCCTTCGGAGTTGATATAGGGGCGATCAAGCAGAAGGTAGAGACGCTGAGATGATAACTAGCAAAGGCAAAGGAAACAAAAGGTTGCATATCGGCAACAGATTTCTTATAGTGCTCATACTTACAATAGTCGGCTTGGCTCTAGCCTTGCCTTCTTTTGCGTTTGCGGACGATGTTTGGCAAAATATCGGTCCAGCCAATGAGGAGGTAAAGTCCCTTCATATCTCCCCGAATTACGCCCATGATTATACGCTTTTTGCCGGTACGACCACCAAAGGTGTCTACCGCACAACCAACAAGGGCCATGATTGGGTTCAGGTAAATACCGGCTTGACGAGTTTAAATATCCGCTCGGTCGCCGTATCGGAGAACTTTGCTACCGACAACACGGTTTTTGCGGCAACCGGGGCCGGAGTCTTTAAGTCAACCAACAAGGGGGATTCCTGGGTCGCGGCAAACACGGGTCTTACGACCACCGATGTTCATCCGTTAGCCGTTTCACCTGCATATGCAACGGACCACACCGTCTTTGTGGGCACCGCATCCTCGGGAATATTTAAGTCAACCGATGGGGGAGGTACCTGGAGTCCTGCAAATACGGGCCTTGCCAATACGGATGTACGGACGATTGCCATGTCCCCGAATTTTGGCGTAGACAGAACGATGTTCGCCGGAACTTACGGCGGCGGCGTTTTTAAATCGACCGATGGGGGAACTACCTGGCAGGCAGCAAACAACTGCCTCACAAGCGCCCTTATCACGGATATCGCCTTGTCCCTTGATTTCCCTACAGATCATGTCGTGCTTGTCGGAACTTACGGCGGCGGCGTTTTTCAATCGACCACTGCTGGTTCTTACTGGATTGAGGCTAACGTAGGCATCCCGAGCACAGATCGCTATGTTCTTGCGGTTGCCATATCCCCAGGCTATACAAGAAGCAAAGACGGCACCTGCTTTGCCGGAACAACTAACGGAGTGTATAAATCAACTACCCAAGGGGCGCAATGGAGTCAGATAAACAACGGCCTCATGCATAAGCTCATACCATCGATTGATCCTACCCCATGCTACTGTCTGGATAAGACGGTATATGCCGGATCCGGTGGCGGAGGCGTCTATAGCTGCATATTCAGCGCAAGCGGACCTGCCCCGACGACGGGAATGTCCATTTCAAACCCAGCGTACCCGGATGGCGATAACAGTTGGTTTAAAACCGCCCCGACCATAACCTTAGCCAGTTCTGCGCCGGGTACCACCTATTACCAGTGGGATTCATCGTCCGGCGCCTGGACTACCTACACGAGTGCCTTCACCGCTTTAGAAGGGCACCACACGCTTTATTACTACTCCGTGGATACGACCGGCAATGCCGAAGCTTATAAGAGTAATTCATTTGATGTGGATACTATCCTACCGACCAATCCATCGGTTACCAGCCCGAGCCATACAACCGGTAGCACTTCGCCGGATAACACTATTGATATTTCATTCTCGGGGGCAACCGATGGCGGAAGCGGTATCAACGGGTACTCCGTCGAGTGGAGCCAGTCTCCAACAACCGTCCCGGATACAACGGTTGATATGACCGGGACCGCTGTTACCCTAACCAGCTCTCAGCTTGCAGACGGCAGTTGGTATTTTCATCTCAGCACCAAGGATATAGCGGGCAACCAGACAAGTGCCGTTCACCTCGGGCCGTTCATCATCGATGCGGCGGCGCCGACGACGACCTGGTCTTCAGTACCTCCATATACAAGCGGTTGGTTTAATACAATACCATCCATAACGTTAGCGAGGAGCGAGCCGGGCACTACCTACTACCAGTGGGATTCAACATCAACCGCCGGCTGGCAAACGTATTCGAACAGCATCACCGCCTCCGAGGGGCAGCATACGCTCTACTTCTATTCGAAAGACACGGCCGGCAATACCGAAGCGGTTAATGCGCAAACGTTTAAAGTTGATACTTTAAGCCCGACGGCCTTTACACTGGCGTCACCGGCAAACAACTCGTCGACAAACAACATTACCAACCCAACATTCGCCTGGAACGCCAGCTCTGATTCGGGTTCCGGCATGGCAAAATACCAGCTCTATATCGATGGCGCCATGAAACAGGAGACCAGCGCCACATCGCTTGCATACACGCTCACGTCTCCGCTTACGGCAGGAACACATACCTGGTACGTAAAAGCATTGGATATGGGCGGTAATTCAACGACCTCGACCGCTACGTTTACGTTAAATGTGGGCGATGCCCTGGCGCCGAATACGACCCTATCCTCAAGCCCGTCGTATAGCGGCGGCTGGGTCAAGACATCGCCGGGCATCACGCTTACCAGAGACGAGTCCGGCACTACCTACTACCAGTGGGATTCAACATCAACCGCCGGCTGGCAAACGTATTCGAACAGCATTACCGCCTCCGAGGGGCAACACACGCTTTACTACTACTCGAAAGACCTGTCAAATAACGCCGAGCCTGTAAAATCCCAACCATATAGCGTGGATTCGTCGGCTCCTTCAGCGTTTAATTTAAGCGCACCGGCAGATAACTCATCTACGAATAACGCCGCGACGCCGACCTTTACATGGGCGGCAAGCTCTGATTCGGGCTCCGGCATGGCAAAATACCAGCTCTATATCCACAGTTCATTAACACAGATCGACATCCCGGCCTCACAGACGTCGTATACGCTCTCATCACCGCTTGAGGCCGGAACCCATACCTGGTATGTCATAGCGGTGGACGGTGCGGGTAACGCAACAACCTCGACGGCTACAAATACGTTAAATGTCGCCGATGTCGTTCCGCCGGTCACATCGATGTCGACAAACCCATCGTATACGAGCGGGTGGTTTAAGACTTCTCCCTCGATCACACTTACGAGAAACGAACCCGGTACGACCTACTACCAGTGGGATTCGACCTCAACCACAGGCTGGCAAACGTATACAGGAAGCATCACCGCCCAGGAAGGGCAGCATACGCTCTATTACTATTCGGCAGATACGTTTAATAACACGGAAGCAAATAAATCCCAAACATTTAAAGTGGACCTCACGCCTCCATCGGCCTTCGATATCAGTTCACCGACAGACGGTTCATCCACGGATAACAAGAGCCTGCCGACCTTTACTTGGGTGGCCAGCTCTGATTCGGGCTCCGGCGTGGCGAAATACCAACTTTACATCGACAACACAGTAAAACAAAGCAACATCTCTCCGTCACAGACGTCGTATACGCTCACTTCTTCGCTCGCGGCGGGAACCCATACCTGGTACATACAGGCCATGGATGCCGCGGGTAATGTGACAAATTCGACCTCGACTTTCAGCTTAAACGTACAAGACATAATCGCGCCGGTTACAACCATATCGACAAACCCGTCATATACTAACGGCAGCAACGGCTGGTTTAAGACCGCACCCGTCGTAACATTAACGAGAAACGAAGTGGGGACGACATCTTACCAGTTGGATTTATCCGGCTTGGTTACCTATACGGGCAGCTTTGCCATTCCGGAAGGGCAGCATACGCTTACGTATTCCTCGGTGGATACATCTAATAACACCGAGACGAATAAAACGCAATCATTTAAAATAGATGCGGTTGCGCCATCCGCCTTCGACATAAGCTCGCCGGCAGACGGTTCATCTACAGACAATGCAAGCCTGCCGACCTTTACTTGGGCGGCCAGCTCGGATTCGGGTTCAGGAATGGCCAAATACCAGTTCTATGTCGATGGGGTGTTAAGCAGGGATAGTATCTCGCCATCGTCAACTTCATATACCGTTTCAACCCCGCTCACCCCGGGATCGCATACCTGGTACATACAAGCGGTG
>NZ_PFNG01000092.1:0-9539 GCF_002791875.1 Candidatus Aquicultor secundus
CATCAAAGAGGTCAGTGAATTTCTTATCGCTGTCACAATATCAATTTCTCGCTCGGCTAGTTCTTGCCTTGCTTTAGTCGATATTATCTCATCAGTAGCCGGGTCTTTCTTAACCCGAATAACAATTCTTGAAGTTGGGGTCTCGCTGATGATCTGGTGGATTCACCCGGTCAACAAACTCGTCGACGAAATTCCAGCCTCGCTCTTTAATATACCCGAGGCAGGCTTCTCTTTGAGCTGGGATAGACATAATGCACCTTCAAAGTACGCTATTCACCATGAATTTCATGGCCTGAGCTGCTTTATAAATTCTCGCGGTGTTACTATCTGAATTCCCTGATAGGTGCCGATTTGAAGCAAATGGTTATCCCCGGAAATAATAAAGTCCGCTTTGCCCTCGACGGCGCAGACTAAAAACATATTATCCGAGGGATCTTCAGCAATGACGTCTATTTTTAGTTCACCAGGCGTTCTTTGTGAATACTTGCTAAGAAGTGACACATACTTCTCGATCTCCTCATCCGTTAGGGAAAAGGCAGATTTAATCTTGGGGTACTGTAAAACCTTGCTTACTTCGGTGATAATCTCATCTGAGGTAAGCAGTACAAACTCGCGGTTTCTCCATGCCTCAAGCACCTCGTAAGGCGCACCGGATGGCGAGATAATTCCGCTTACAAAAACATTGGTGTCTAAGCATACCTTAATCATGCTTAGCCTTTTCTAATCTCGGATATTGCTGATTCAACAGCGGTTTCTACTTCTTCGGGTTTCATACCTTGATTCTTAGAGCGAATCTTGCCTAGAATCTCAAAATCCTTCTCTCGCTGCTGTTTAAACTCTTCAAACTCCGCAAACGAGATAATAACGGCCATCGGCTTACCGGCACGCTCAATGACAATCTCATCTCCCCGATAATACGCTTCTTCCAGAAGTCGGCCGAAGTTTTTCCTCGCTGTCATAGCACTTTCTGTTTTTTGCACTTGCATAACACCTCCTCTAGTTAATATAGTCATCATAACTGATATAATTACATTATCAATAACATTATTTCTAAATTTCTTTATTTACTGGTAGATTTTTAATCTAATCAGATTAAATCCAAGTGAGAGATCGTCGATTTCACTATCTTATCAAAATTCATGTCGATTAAGACCTAAGCTTGGGTGAACGTTCTCTTGGCAACCACTGCGGCAACGTCGTCTTTTAGAATACCGCCTGCAAACTCTTTTGCACTGCTGCATATCCTATCTACCAGGGTCTGTGCGGATAACTCATAGTTTTCCTTTGCTAACGTAACAAGGCGATCTTCACCCCAAAAGTCGTGTTTACGGCGCGCCTCGATCAAACCATCGGTGTATAAAACGATCACATCGCCAAACCCGACGGTCATTTTTCCTTCTGGATACTTTTGAGTCGGCACTATGCCTAGAGCCATACCGCGGGCACCATTTAAAAAGATCGCTTCTTTTGTCTTTTCGTTGATAACTAGAGGCGGTAAATGACCGGCACTACTATAAGTGAGTAAGCCGCTTTTGATATCGAGAACACCGTAAAAAGCTGTTACAAACTGTCCGGACGATAACATTTTACAGGCTAGATTATTCAACTTCTCCAAGACAACGAAAGGCGTTTTATTCTCAAAATCAAATGCTTCTAACGCGTATTTAGTCATCGCAACGGTAGATGAGGCGTTGATGCCGGCGCCGGCAACATCGCCGATAACGAGACCCAGCAAACCATCCCCAAAATCAATAAAATCGTAAAAATCACCGCCTACTTCCATCCCAACAGAAGCAGATTCATAGTAGACGCCAATATCAATTCCTGCTAGGGATGGAACTTTTGGAAGCAAGCTGCGCTGTAAAACTAGCGCTGTAAGGCGCTGCTCATCCAGTCGAGCATTTTCTATCGCCAGGCCAATATTGCCGGCGAACGTGTTTAAAATATCCAAGTTTGATGGTCTTAGAGCTTCAGCGCTTTCAAAGAGTAGAGCAATAGCCCCAATGCTCTGTCCCTTTGCAACTAACGGTAAAACGGTAATGGCATTAATCTTTTCCGGCTCGGTTGTTGCTTCGATAATATTGGGGCAGTCCGTCCTATTAGATGTGGTGAATGGTCTCTGGCTTTTTATCACGTTTCTGATCGGGCACTTTTCGGCAACTTCTGCGGGCATATCTTTGTATTTGTCTGCAAAGCTTATGGTAAAACCATGTTCGGATACCACATCGGGCCTTCTGGTCTTCTCGCTTACCATAAAAATAGCGCCTGCTCTTGCATCAAATAGCTTTGTAATTTCTTTGGTGGTTCGATCCAATGCCTGGGGAAAATTAGGATTCCTTCGTATTTCAGAAGAGATCTCTTCAAGAGTGCTTAGTTCTAGCCTGCGCCGATGCTCTTGCCTTTCTTCTTCTATGTTAAAAACATGCATGCCTCGTACGATGCTGAAAGCTATTAATAGGGCGGCAAGCGTGCGAAAGATTTGTATTGGAAACCCCGTTAGTGATAGGAAGGCGTCGTTATTAACAACGGAAGCTGGAAAGAATGGAGCATATGGAACTACCAGGCCAGAAAGGGGTGCCATTAACCAAAGAGCCAGAGCTGCAATAAAAAGACTGCTTGCGGTAACTCCATAGGTTTGTTTCAAAAAGACCCTATATTGCAGGAATAACGCAAAACCGGCGATTATAGCTCCCGGAAAGATAAGCAGGTATCGTGCGAAAATATCAGCAAGTCTTGGGCTCTGCTCTAAGCCCAGCCCGGTCAGTTGAAGATAGCCTACAACACTAGCAGTCCAAGCAGAGTAAAAAACGACCGGTATGATTCTTAAATTACGAAATCGCTCATCGATCGTCATCAAGAGGCCAACTCCAAATATAAAAAGGAACAATGGAGAGCCCACCAGTAATACGGTATCAAAACCTGCATAAAGCCAATTTCTTGCTAAAAACTTGTACTGTGGGATAAGAACGAGCATTTCATCCCACTCATGAAATCCATGGGCAAAACCGTAAGCCGCAAGCCACGGTAGATACTTGGCAAACTTCAGGCTTGTTGGCCGAAGCGAACTGAGAACAACAGCTATTCCTAAGGCAAAGAACGCCAACCCGTAAATAAAAAATATGATGAACATATTTTCGGTTGTAAATTTCCCAATTAGACCCATCTAGTTCCAATCCTAAGTAAAACAACCGCGATTTTAGTCAGTAAAGTTACCCATCGGCTATTCTACGTAGCTCTAATGACAGTTACTATAAATTATACCCTTAGCTCAGAGCTTTAGCCGTAACTTTCCGGGAGGGTAGGAGGAATTACAGAGGAAATCATCAATCTCGACTTTCTTCACTAATTCTGCTATTATATCAACGCAGCTTAGAGATGTATGTAAGCAATGACGTGCGGACGTAACTCAGTTGGTAGAGTCACAGCCTTCCAAGCTGTTGGTCGCCGGTTCGAATCCGGTCGTCCGCTCAAAGACATGCGCCCGTAGCTCAGTTGGATAGAGCATCGGACTTCTAATCCGAGGGTCAGGGGTTCGAATCCCTTCGGGCGTGCATAGTGTAAGCAGGGGAAACAGGAAAACCGGGTTAATTTGAAGCCCGGTTTTTGCGTTGTCTGCACGAATATACACAAGTTTTTAGAAATAAGTAAGGGTACTGACAATCTTTTATGATTTATCGCAAACATAGCAGGGGAAAATACTACAAAGTAAGCTATAATTGTTTTATTAAGCTAGACTGACTATTGACCAAAGTTAACTTAGGAGTTAACTTGTGGATATAAAGTTATACAAAAACGGGCCGAGTAAGATAATATGGTTTTTTGTGGATGATAAGGGCGAATGTCCTGCTGAGGATTTCTTAGATAGATTGGAAAAGGGTGACGTGAGGAGCAGGAGGAAACTGCTAAAGTTGTTAGATTATACAGCTAAGAATGGGCCACCTGAAAAAAATGAGGACAAGTTCAAGTGTTTTGATACTAGTCCAGTATGCGAGTTTAAATGTTATAAACCACCACTGCGATTATTTTCCTTTAAGGTTAAAGATAAAACCAGCAAGAAACTTATTGGCTATTGTATAACGCATGGCTCAAAAAAGCCTGGTGACAGGAAAAAGGATTATGAGCCGGATATGGATACGACCCTTAGAATTATGGGGGAGCTTTCTGAAAAAGGAGTGTTTTAATATGCCTAACCAGTCATATCCAGCATGGCAGGATAAGTGGGCCGAGGATCGAGAGAGCCTAGAATATAAGTTAGAAGGTGTAATTCTTGAGGTAACTGAAGAGATCCTAGGGCGCATGGAGCAGCTAGGTATCAATAAAACAGACTTAGCTCGGCTATTAGGTGTAAATAAAGCAGCAGTTACAAAGTTTTTGAGAGGCAGTGAGAATTTAACCTTAAAGACACTTGTAAAGGTAGCAATGGCGCTGGGCTGCGATCTATCGGTTACACTTCCGCCATGTGGCTTTGAAGCAAGGCATGTGTATGTTTCACGATCTGAGGCGCAATTCTCAGATCCATCTCGATTTTTGATACCTTATGATACAACACCGGAGGTATCGATAGAACCCGAAGAAAGCGACGAGGGGAAGGTAGCTTAGTTGGCCGAAGGAATAATTGCAAAGCTTAAAATGCTTGATTATACAATCTTTAAGTTGGCCTTTGAAGTGAGTCCTGCATTTCAGAAGGAACCATCTCAGGTTGAGCTTGGCCTGGATTCTAATGTGGGTATTAATAAGGATAACGAATTAAATTATCGCATAGATATTATTATCAAGATAAATGAAGACGAGCTTGCATACGAAGAGGCTGGCTTTAGATTGTCTGCTGAATTAGCTGGTATATTTGAGTTTGCGCCGGAGACAACGAAAGAAGAGATAGACAAGATGATTGGTCTTAATGGGCTCTCAATGCTTTTCAGCACTGCAAGGGGTGTTATAGCTCAGCTTACAGCTCAATCACCTATAGGAAAGTTTGTTCTACCATCTGTTAATATTGCCGAGTTTCTGAGGCAGCGCGCTGAAGAATTAGCGAAAGAAGCGGAAAGTAAAAAGAAATAATCATATATTTTAGGAATAGTCTGACTCTAAGGATTCGGCCTATGACTTTATTGACTCCACGCTTAGCAATTCGTTTAGGGTTGCCGCTTGATAGCTTTGATGTGTCGTTTGAGATTCTAGCAGCTCGTTACAGAGCCCGTGTTCACCCTGCTTTATGTCGTTAAGTACTTCTATCAATACCTCGTGGCGCTCTGTATCGAGCTCCCGGTGTTTTTGTCTTTCTAATAAGCCTTCGCAAAAGACAGGCTTTTTATTTATTTACGAGTGTTCTTACATGCATAGATTTATAAAAATCGCAAAACGAGCAAGCAGAAATCTTCTTGGCGTGTATTCCTTGAATTTTCTTGCCGCATAAAGTCCCGACATCCAGCCAACAGCGGTACCCGTTGTTTGGGTAAGCGGCGCAGTCTAACCTAGTTCCTTTGTCGCACCTCATAAACTCCCAGCAGTCCATGGATAATTCCTCCACCATCCAACTGATTTCACACATAAGGTATATCGGCAGGTAAAGCCAGTAATTAATCACCACAACAGGGGAAGATCAGCGCAAACATCAACCTCTCTGTTGTTGCTTAGTTGTATCGTAACCACTATATTAAATCCTAGAAACTTACTATACGAATGTCGTCCTATACTATCGCTTGGGCTGCTAGCTGACCGTTTTTATGTGGTAACCGGTTTACTAAGGAGGAGCTATGGAAGATGCATTGATGATTGCAAAAGGCGTTGACGGCTTAGTCGAACTCTTTGACGACAAGATAAAGATCAACAGAAAAGGATTTTCTTCGCTCAACCGCGTTTTGCCTGGCGATAACGAGTTTTTAATCAGCCAAATAACATCCATCGAGTTTAAAAAAGCGGGAGCTGTCATCAACGGATACATTCAGTTTGCCTTTGTCGGCAGCTCGGCGACAGAAGATTCGGGTTCTGAGAAAGTGCAGCTAGAGGACAGCGTGATGTTCGTCGCGCGCCAGCAACTGGGGTTTGAGGAACTCAGAGTGGAGGTTGAGAGCAAGATTGCAGCCATGATGGCAGGGAGCGTTGCCTTTAGAATGAAGGAGCTGGAGGTGCTTGAGGGCCTGTTAAGCAAAGGTATGATCGATAAAGAGCAATTTGATACCAGAAAACAGCAACTACTCAGTAATTAGCCTTGCTGCGAGCTAACCGACTTACACACTATTTTAGCGCCTCAGCAATCCCGCAAGAAGCGCTGCCGATGGCACAATTAAAGATTATTATTGCCATTAAAGTTAGAGACCGGTTAGACGATACATAAAGCAATCTAGCCACCGTATGTAGAAAGAGACCCGGCATTATGAAGCAGCGAAACGTTATCGATCACGTCATAGAAATAATTGAGGATCTTATCTCGGGGGATAGCTCATCCAGGACGAACGTCCCAAAATCCAGCGATTTCTACGGACTCGGTCAGGCCGTTAACACACTTGCAGAGCACTACCAGATGGCCCAAGAAACCATTTCCATACTCAACCGGCAGCTCAAGGAAAATAATCTTGACGTAATCATGGCGCTTATCGAGGCGCTTAACGCCAAAGACCCTTACACCCGCGGTCATTGCGAGCGCGTCCCGGTTTACGCCTCGCTGATCGCACGCAGGCTTGGTTTAACCGAAGAAGAGCTGGATGCGATCCACCTGGCATCATACCTGCACGATATAGGGAAAATAGGTATCCCTGACGATATCTTAAACAAACCTAGCGATTTGACGCGGGAGGAGTACGAACAGGTAAAAGCCCATGCGCTGATTTCAAGCCAGATCGTTTCACAGATACCAAACCTTTCTCATATCGCTAGCATGGTGCTACACCACCACGAGCACCACAATGGCGCCGGCTATCCGGACGGCTTAAGTGGCGACGAAATCCCGCTCGGTTCGCGAATCCTTGCGATCGCGGATGCCTTTGATGCCATGACGTCGTCCCGTCCGTACTGCCTGCCGATCAAGCCCCAAGAGGCACTGCAGGAGATCAAGCGGTGTGCCGGTCGCCAATTCGATCCTGATCTGGCCCATCTCTTCGCAGACGCCTACACCAAAGCCTATGGTAACCGTATCCCAAATGTAAAAGCCTCGTAGACCACAGGCGCTAAAACCAGCTCTTAACCGGCCTTTAATCCGTTGACTGCAGAGATCGTGGCTGCCAACACCGCAATAATTATGAGAACGATAAGAATTATGCCGAGAATAACGGGAATAAGGACCGTCCATATCGCTCGTCCCCACGAGAACTTGTAGTTTTCACGAACAGCGAATATGTCAAGGATTAGCACCCAGACGCCGAACCCTAACGAGGCTATTCCGGCTATTACATTACCCGCAAGCCCTGCAACAAGGGAGAGGAGGGCAAACGGCGCCGCAAACACACTTGGGAAACTAGCGAATCCCAGGGCGCTGATCAGGCCCACATAATCGCCCTTACCTTTTAGAATGAGCGCTATGATGTGATAGATGCCGGCGATTATTGTAAGAGAAATAGCTGAAAGAATAGGGACCACGATGATAGTGACCGTTGCAATTAAGCCGGGATTTAAAGCATGAGACCTGCTTGCTTCATTAAGCGACCTAGCCGCATTTATGCTTCCGGGGATGCCCACAATCGCGCCGACCCAGGCGATGGCTATATACACCAGGAAGGCCAAAAGCACCGGTTTTGTTTCAGCCAGGTAGCGAAAGGTCTCGGATGGCTTTGTGATTACGCCGTAGAGTAAATCTATGAAGCCTTTCTTTTCTTGTTCGCTAGAAACTGGGTTTTCGATCGCACCATCGAAGTTGTCATCGTTCATATTATCATCCTCCGTAGTATCTATATTGTGGAACGCCGAGCATGTTTCGCACGTAATCGAGTAGCACGAGGTCTCGGCCCATTATCTGCATTCTGACGAGATTAAAGATGCTCGCACTCTCGGATTGTGAGCCGAAGAGCGATTCGAAGATCGTCGGCGGTTGGTATTCGTCGACCACCGGGTCTTCGATATGGGCTACTTTTGCTGCGACGTCGATAGCCGTTTGGTAGCCTCCGACCTCATCGATAAGCCCGAGCTTCTTCGCTTTGGTGCCTGCAAAAATCTCACCGGTTGCGAGGTTTGCCACCTTTTTCCTATCCAGATTGCGCCCCGTGGCGACATCGTCGATGAATTGCCGGTAGAGTTCATCGGACATCGTTTGGAACTTCTGGCGCTCCTCGGGCGAGAGAGTGCGCTCGAACATGTCCTTGTTCTTGCCGGACTTTATCGTTTGCATCTTTATCCCAAGCTTATTGTAGAGGCCTGAGAGGTCGGGCACCATCGATATGACCCCAATGCTGCCCACAAGGCTTCCAGGTTTGGCGACTATTTTATCCGCCTGGGAGGCCATATAGTAGGCGCCCGAGGCGACCATATCGCCGGCGAAAATAATTACCGGCTTTTTGCTATCACGCACAAGATAGGCCATCTCCTGGGAGGCCCCGACCACACCACCCGGGCTGTCGACCTTGAAAATGATGGCTTTAACATTTGGATCATCCTCGGCGTCCTCTATCCTGTGGCGAACGAACGTGGGGTTGATGCTTGCACCGCCACCGGAGAGCAGTGACCCAGCCGAGCCCTCGGCAATGCTGCCGCTTAGCGGGACAAACGAGATCACGTTGCCATGACCGATAGTACTCGTACGCCCGGCCGGCCGGAGCGCAATGACTAGAATCATAACGACCATGGAGAGAAAAACGATGCCGAGAAGTATTGAGATTACAAGCGTGCTTCGTTTCAAGCGTTCCTCCTTATACTGTAGGGCTTTACTATTATTGCTATTATTTCTTAGGTAAGTTTTGGTTACTACTGATTATCTCTGTTGCTCTAATATGAGCGTACACTTAAGTTGCTGCTTACTTCAACATGTGCGGCAAAATGCCTTGCAAATCAGTAAAGTTGCTGCTTACTATTTTATACTCTTTAAATAATAACCGATGATTACCCCACAACCGGTTAAGTCTAGGATTATGTCGAGAATTTTAGTAGATTATAGCGCGCGATCCGTTTTAGCTATCATTTACGCCATGCATACTTAATATCATGCGGGTTTAAGGCCGGTAGCCAGCCTTGAATATTGTTACGAATAGTTTTAGAATATAGTGATTGTAGATTTCCTAGGATATCGACGGTTCAACATGGTGATCGTAGCTCAATTGGTTAGAGCGTCGGACTGTGGCTCCGAAGGCTGTGGGTTCAAGTCCCATCGGTCACCCAAGAAAAACCACCTGTTGTTTAACCAACAGCATGCGCACTTAGCTCAATTGGCAGAGCAGCGGACTCTTAATCCGGAGGTTACAGGTTCGATTCCTGTAGTGCGCACCACTCTTTTCTTGTATGCACTAGCAGAGCCTAGTGCCGGAACACCATAATTATTGTGTCATTCTGAGCGAAGCGAAGAATCTAGCGGGCACTCACGTACTTCTGTCACTTAAGTATGTCTAAGCTTTGATTCA
>NZ_PFNG01000092.1:9549-11261 GCF_002791875.1 Candidatus Aquicultor secundus
CAGTCGCATTCGCTCCTTCAGAATGACATGCACAGAAAGTAGATGTCGCGGTACTAGAGACTAGAACGGCACTTGTGCAAGACTAGATTAAAAACAGGGAAGCGGTTCGTAGTAGCGAATGTTTTCCTAGGGACTTTAATCTAGTTTCTAGTTTCTAGTCTCTAGTTTCTAAGACGCGAGAGTGGCGGAATTGGCAGACGCGCTAGACTTAGGATCTAGTGGGGAGACCTGTGGGGGTTCGAGTCCCCCCTCTCGCACAAAATCGTCCTGATGATTTATCAATGATATATAGGAGGCCTATATTGAAGACAGAAGTAAAGACAGAGGTTGAAAGGTTGGAGGAGGAGAAGGATACCGTTCTTCTCAAAGTAGAGGTTCCCACCAACGTATTTGACGCGGCTGTTGGTCAGGCATATAAGCGGATAGCCGACCAACTTGTCGTCCCGGGCTTTAGGAAAGGTAAAATCCCGAAAGCCATTATCGACAGCAGGGTAGGCAAGGAAGCTGTCCGCGAAGAGGCGCTGGAGCAGGCGCTGCCGCACTACTATATGGATGCGCTCAAAGAGAGCGACATAGAGCCGGTTGATCAGCCTGAGGTCGATATCGTCCAGGCTGAAGAGGGCAAGCCGCTTATCTTTACCGCCAAGGTCAAGGTAAAGCCGGAAGTAAAGCTTGGTAAGTACACGGGTCTTGAAGTAGACAAGCCGTCATCGGAACCGTCGGATGGCGAGATTTCGAGCCAGCTCGATGGGTTAAGAAACAACTTTGCGAACCTGGAACCGGTTGAGAATAGGCCCATCAAAGAGGGAGACTTCGCCCTGATAGACTTCGAGGGTTTCTCGGATGGAGAGCCGTTTGAAGGCGGCCAGGCCAACGACTACATGCTTGAGATAGGCTCGGGCACGTTTATCCCTGGCTTTGAAGAGCAGATAGCCGGCATGAAAAAGGGAGAGGCCAAGGATATTAAGGTAACGTTTCCCGAGGACTATGGGAACGACCAGCTAGCCGGCAAGGAAGCGACGTTTAAGGTCGCGGTTAAGGAGATCAAAGAGAAGAAACTCCCGGAGCTTAGCGATGATTTCGCCAAGCAGGTTGGATTTGATACGCTTGATGATTTACGGGCAGATATAAGGGAGAAGATTTACGAAGTTAAAAGTAAATACGCCGATGCTGAGGTAAAGGGCGAAATCGTTGACGCGGTCACCGACCTTTCTCAGGCAGAGGTTCACGAAGTTATGATCGAGCAGGAGATCGACGACATGCTCGAAGACTTTGCCGGTGACGTTAAAAGGCAGGGTTTAGACCTCGACCAGTATCTTGAATTAACCGGCATGACCAAGGAAGCTCTACGCGGCGACTGGCACGATAGAGCACGTCACAGGGTAAAAAGCCGCATGGTTGTTGAGGCCGTTGCGGAGGCAGAAAATATTGAAGTTACACCTGAAGAGGTCGATAATGAGATAAATAAGGCGGCAGAAGCAACCGGGCGCGACTTCGAGGAAGTAAAGCATATTTTCGAGATGAAAGGCAGCATCGGCGCGCTCAAAAAGAGGATTTTAATCAGCAAGGCAATCGACTGGTTGGTTGAGCGCTCGGTGATAACGGAAAAAGAAGCGGCAGAAGAAGCTGAAGAAACTACCGAAGCCAGCGAGGCCGGCGAATCCAATGAGGCCGATGAGGCTAGCAAACCGGAAGTAATAGAAGAGCAGTAA
>NZ_PFNG01000092.1:11284-16640 GCF_002791875.1 Candidatus Aquicultor secundus
GGACTGAATAATGGGTGAGATTATCCGCAACCAGTTGATACCAATGGTCGTCGAGCAGACGGCAAGGGGTGAGAGGGCTTACGATATCTACTCAAGACTTTTAATAGACAGGATCATTTTTCTGGGGACACCTATAGACGATAACGTGGCAAATCTTGTGATCGCCCAGCTCCTGCATCTGGAATCGGAAGATCCCGAAAAAGACATCAATCTCTATATTAATAGCCCCGGTGGAGTCGTTACCGCGGCACTTGCAGTGTATGATACAATGCAATTTATAAAGCCTGACGTATCGACTATTTGTATCGGGCAGGCTGCGAGTGCTGCGGCGCTGTTGCTTGCGTCCGGCTCGGCAGGGAAGAGGTTCGCCCTTCCAAATTCACGAGTATTGATTCACCAGCCGCACGGTGGTGCACAAGGCCAAGCAATCGATATCGATATCCAAGCAAGGGAAATCTTGCGGACGAGAAGGGTATTGGATGAGATCCTGGCCCAGCATACCGGTCAAACGGTGGATAAGATTCATGCCGACACAGATAGAGACTACATCATGACGGCAGCTGAGTCCAAAGATTACGGATTAGTCGATGAAGTCATCACACAACGCAAGAAGTAAGGGAGGTAGCAATGGCCAAGTTCGGCGAAAACGAGCAGCTCAAGTGCTCATTTTGCGGTAAAAGTCAGCGCCAGGTTAAGAAATTAATCGCGGGCCCGGGCGTTTATATCTGCGATGAGTGCATTGATCTGTGTAATGAAATAATTGAAGAAGAGCTAACAGAAGAGGTTGAATTCAAACTAGAAGACCTCCCAAAGCCGAAGGAAATTTATGCAGTCCTTAGTGATTATGTAATTGGTCAGGAAACTGCTAAGAGAATTCTTTCAGTGGCCGTTTACAATCATTATAAAAGGATTCAGGTCGGCCCACAGGGGGACGATGATGTTGAGCTGCAAAAGAGCAACATCCTACTGCTTGGTCCAACCGGTTGTGGCAAGACCCTGCTGGCACAGACCTTAGCCAGGATTCTTAACGTGCCCTTTGCTATAGCCGATGCAACGGCGCTAACAGAAGCCGGATACGTCGGTGAGGATGTCGAGAATATTCTGCTGAAGCTGATCCAGGCTGCTGATTACGACGTAAAGAGGGCTGAAACAGGAATCATCTACATCGATGAGATCGACAAGATTGCCCGCAAGAGCGAGAACCCGTCGATCACACGAGATGTCTCCGGCGAAGGTGTGCAGCAGGCACTCCTGAAAATACTGGAAGGTACTGAGGCGAGCGTTCCACCGCAGGGCGGAAGGAAACACCCGCATCAGGAGTTCATCCAGATCGATACCACGAACATCTTGTTTATCGTTGGTGGTGCGTTTGCCGGTCTTGAAAAGATAATTCAGGGCCGTAGCGGCAAAAAAGGCCTCGGCTTTGGTGCTGAGATTAAGAGTAAGAACGAGCAAGAACTCGGCGTAATCATGAGCCAGGTTCTTCCTGAGGATCTCCTCAGGTTCGGTATGATACCGGAATTTGTTGGAAGGTTGCCGGTTATAGCGACCGTCGACGACCTGCGCGAGGAGGACCTCGTACGAATACTCGTAGAGCCAAAGAATGCGCTTGCTAAGCAGTACAAGAAGTTCTTCGAGTATGATGGCGTAGAGCTGGTCTTTACTGAGGAGGCGCTCGATGCGGTAGCCCACAAGGCGCTTGGCCGCGGAACGGGAGCGCGTGGCTTGCG
Source organism: Candidatus Aquicultor secundus (assembly GCF_002791875.1). Classification (NCBI taxonomy): domain Bacteria; kingdom Bacillati; phylum Actinomycetota; class Candidatus Aquicultoria; order Candidatus Aquicultorales; family Candidatus Aquicultoraceae; genus Candidatus Aquicultor; species Candidatus Aquicultor secundus. The sequence goes on from NZ_PFNG01000092.1 coordinate 13,015, forward strand.
AGCCATCCTCGAGGACGCTTTACTCGACGTTATGTACGATCTGCCGTCGCGCACCAACATTAAGAAGTGCGTGATAACTAAAGAGGTTATTGAGGAGAGCATAGAGCCGACACTGTTAACCGAGGGAACGGAAGAAACAGCCAGCCCTCACGACGAAACGGAAGTCTCGGCATAACATAAAGAACGAAACGAAAAGGCGACTCGAAAGGGTCGCCTTTTTTTGGATTTCGCCGTTATTTTTCAAGTCTTTCCCAGGGTGGAGTGCCTCGTACTTCTATCCGAAGGGGATGATGAAATCGGGCCGGGCGCAAAGCTGTTATTCTCTTCGAAGGCTTACGAGTTTTTAACCACAGAGAGCCTGGCCGCAATCGGCGAAGCCCTCACAAGAAGGCTTGTAGAGTAAACCGTTCCTCAGCTTTTAAACCTTCTATTATTAAACCCCGACAATAACACCGTTGCAGGGGCCCGTGTGCAGTAACCTGCTTACACGCCGGTGTACCCTGTGGTATTATAATTCTTTAGTATCCAATCTAAAAGCAGAAGCCAGAAGTCAGAATCCAGAATTTGTGGGTCGAGAGTGGATAGGCGATTAGCTAATAGCGATTACATGTCACTCTGAACGAAGTGAAGAGTCTCGAAGGCACTCACCGCTACTGCTACTAAAAACCGTCTAGGCTAGGTTGCTTTCTTAGACGAAGGTTTTATTCTGAATTCTGGCTCCTGGCTTCTGACTTCTTAAGGAAAAGGGGAGATATATGGCTCAAGAAACCCTACCGAAAGTGTATAACCCCCACGAAGTTGAGGCTAAGTGGTATCAGTATTGGCTTGATAAAGGGTATTTTCATGCGGAGGTCGAGCCCGGCAAGAAGCCGTACACGATAGTTATCCCGCCCCCGAACGTAACGGGTTCGCTGCATATGGGGCATGCGTTAAACGACACGCTGCAGGATATCGTCATCCGCAAGCACAGGATGATGGGTGAGCCGACGCTGTGGCTTCCGGGAACGGATCATGCCGGTATCGCCACGCAAAACGTTGTCGAGCGTCAGCTTGCATCGGAAGGGCTTACCCGCCAAGATGTTGGACGCGAGGAATTTGTACGGCGTACCTGGGAATGGAAGGAGCAATACGGCAGCCGCATCATCAACCAGCTTAAGCGCCTCGGCGCCTCCTGTGATTGGTCGCGTGAGCGTTTTACCATGGATGAGGGCTATTCGGCGGCGGTGCGTCGTGAGTTTGTCCAGCTCTACCATGAGGGATTGATTTACCGGGGCAATTATATCGTCAACTGGTGCCCGCGTTGCCTTACGGCGCTCGCCGACATCGAGGTCGAGTACGCCGAAGAAGAAGGCAACTTCTACTACGTAAAATATATGGTTAAAGACTCATATGATTATATAACGGTCGCAACGACCAGGCCGGAGACGATTCTTGGCGATACGGCCGTGGCGGTTCACCCCGAGGATGCCCGTTACAAGGACTTCGTCGGGCAGACGGTTATCGTCCCGATTATCGGGCGTGAAGTTCCGGTTATCGCCGACGACTACGTCAATCCCGAGTTCGGTACCGGCGCGCTTAAGGTAACGCCGGCGCACGACCCGCACGATTTTGAGATTGGCGAGCGCCATCGCCTGGAGCGCATCAGTGTTTTTACCACAGAGGGCATGATGAATAAAAATGCAGGTCCCTATGAGGGTATGACGCGTTTCGAGTGCCGGGATGCAATCGTTAAAGACCTGATGGAAAAGGGTCTCTTGGTTAAGGTCGAGCCGATGACTCACTCGGTCGGCCATTGCTACCGCTGCGACACGGTCATCGAGCCGTATCTTTCGACGCAGTGGTTTATGAGCATGAAGCCGCTCGCAGAGCCCGCTATCAAGGCGGTTGAAGAAGGCAAGATAAGCTTCGTTCCAGTGCAGTGGGCCAAGACCTACTTTGACTGGATGTATAATATTCGCGACTGGTGCGTTTCGAGACAGCTTTGGTGGGGGCACCAGATTCCCGCCTGGTATTGCAAGGACTGTGACGAGATAATCGTTGAGGAGAAGGAGCCTACCGCGTGCACGAAGTGCGGAAGCTCTAACCTTGAACAGGACCAGGATGTCTTTGATACATGGTTCAGTTCGGCGTTGTGGCCGTTTGCTACGCTTGGTTGGCCCGCTGAAACAGAAGAACTCAAGTACTTCTATCCGACAAACCTTCTGGTAACCAGCCATGACATCATTTTCTTCTGGGTCGCCAGGATGATCATGCAGGGCCTGCACTTTACGGGCGAGATCCCGTTCCATGATGTTTACGTGCACGCGCTTGTTCGCGACGAGTTCGGGCGCAAGATGAGTAAATCCAGGGGCAATGTTATCGATCCGCTCACTATAATCGATGAGTTCGGCACCGACGCGCTACGCTTTACGCTCTCAAGCATGGCTACGCCGGGCAGGGATATCTTTCTATCTAGGGAGAGGCTTGAGGGATTTAGAAACTTCGCGAACAAGCTTTGGAACGCATCGCGCTTCGTCTTGATGAACCTGAAAGATTACGAGCGTATCGACATCAAGGAATTCGACCTGACCCTTGCCGACCAGTGGATTCTCTCAAGGATGAACCACACCACCATGCAGGTCGAGGAGGCGATCAATGAGTATAACTTCGCGGAGGCGAGCCGTCTCATCTACGATTTCTTCTGGAGCGACTTCGCCGACTGGTATATCGAGCTTTCAAAACCGAGGCTCTACCGGAATGAGGATGAAAAAGGCCGCCGCATTGCCCAGAACTTGCTGGTGACCATCATGGACCATACGCTGAGACTGCTGCACCCGTTCATGCCGTTTATTACGGAGGAGATATGGCAGAAGCTGCCCGGAGCGGGCGAGAGCATCGTCATAGCCCCGTGGCCGCAGGCCGACAGCGCCATGGTAAACGACACGGCGGAAGCCGATATGGGTCTTCTGCAGAGCGTTACCTCGTCGATTAGATCGATCAAATCGGTGCTCGGTATCGCGCTTACCAAGCCGGTCAAGGTTCTCTTGAGTACGCCTGATGAGAGCAAGCGCGCCGTCCTTGAGAGCGACAACTCATATATTAAAGAGCTGGCCTGGGTTGAAGAGCTTGTTGTCGGCTCGGATATCATAAAGCCCGAGCACTCGGCGGTTGACGTTGAGCAGGGCGTTGAAATATTTATGCCGCTCGCGGGTCTCGTTGATATCGAAGAAGAGAAGAAGCGCCTGAGCAAGGAGTTCGCCAAGACCGAGGCCGATGCCGAAAAGTCTCGCAAAAAACTTGCGAACCCGCAATTCCTAGAAAAAGCAGCCCCGGCCGTTGTCGATAAAGAGAAGGCCAAACTCGAAGAACTCGACGAGAAAGCGTCCAAGCTGCGAAAACAGATGGCTAGTTTGTAGGGCCATAAACCTTTTGGAAGTCAGAAGCCAGAAGCCGGAATCCAGAAGGAAAACTGGTGAATCGGTGAATGGGTTGTGGGTCGAGGAAGTGGGCTTTAGTAGGCAGTAGGCAGTAAGCAGTAGGCAGCATATGGGCCAAGAATGTGGGTCCAAAGTAGGCAGTAAGCAGTAGGCAGCATATGGGCCAAGAATGTGGGTCTAAAAGAAGCCTGTTACTAGTACCGCGACATC
>NZ_PFNG01000092.1:16733-16849 GCF_002791875.1 Candidatus Aquicultor secundus
TTATTCTGAATTCTGGCTCCTGAAGTCTGGCTTTTGCTTTAACGGGGGGTTTAATCTTTGAACTATAATCAAGCGCTGGATTATATAACAAGCGCATTGCAGTTCGGCATTAATCC
>NZ_PFNG01000092.1:16883-36414 GCF_002791875.1 Candidatus Aquicultor secundus
ACATACCCGACGATCCAAATAACGGGGACCAATGGCAAGACATCGACTACCTGGATGACCGGGAAGCTTCTAAGTGCGGCCGGATTAAAGACCGGCTGCTATACCTCGCCGCATCTTCATACCTATAGAGAGCGCTTCAGTATCGACAGTGAGATGATTTCCGAGGATGATTTTGCCGCGACACTTACAGGCATTATGCCTGCGCTAGATAAAGTAAAAGAAGAGTACGGTGAGTTAACCGAATTTGAGATTCTAACCGCGATGGCGTTTTATTACTTTGCGGTAAGCCGGGTTGATGTTGCGGTGTTTGAGGTCGGCCTTGGCGGAAGGTGGGACGCGACGAGCGTCGTGCGCCCCAAAGTTGCTGCAATCACCGGCATCTCTTTGGACCATACCGATCGGTTGGGGAATACCGTAGAAGAGATCGCCTGGGATAAGGCCCATATAATAAAGGAAGGCGCCACGGCGGTCATCGGTGATGTCCCGGTGGGTGCGCTCAAAGTTATCGAGGAGCGCTGCGCCCTGGTCGGCGCCCCGATGAGGCTGTTTGAACGCGACTTTGGCCCGCGTGACGTATCTATCGTTAAGAATGAAGGCCCACGTTTTTCAATCAACGGGCTGCACGCATCCTACCGGAACATCCCGTTGCCGGTGTTTGGCGGCTACCAGGTCTTAAACTTTACGGTGGCGATTGAAATCCTCGAGGCATTCAAGGGCCAGAAAATCGAGGCTGGGGTGATCGATAACGCGGTCATGGGTCTCATATGCCCGGGGCGCTTCGAGCTTGTGGCGAAAGATCCTCTGGTAGTGCTCGATGGGGCGCATAACCCCGAGGGCATCGGCATGGTAGTGCACGGCCTCCCGCAGGCATTCGCCTATAAAAATCTAATCGTAATTTTATCGGTATCGAGCGATAAAGATATCGAACAAATGCTCTCTATCTTGATGAACGAGGCTTCTATCCTTGTGCTCTCGCAAAACAACAGCTATAGATCGGCAAGCGCAAGCCAATTAAACGATGTTGCCAGTCACATTGGAAACAGCTATATTATTGAACCAGACCTAGAAAAAGCTATCGATACGGCAATCGCCAAAGCATCGACGGAAGACCTTGTTTGCGTAACCGGTTCTTTGTACACGGTTGCCGATGCACGCGAGATATTATTAAGGCGCAAAGACCTAGCTTCTAAAGAATCCGCTGTCCGGATGTAAATCGATATGGTAATCGTCGCGGCAAAATTTGTAGTACTTTTTAGTGGTCATCGTCGTAGAATTGAGTAAAATAGAAATTAGCCATGGATAAAGCAGGGGGATAAGTGGATTTTTTTACTTCAATAGTTGAATTCTTTAGTTCACCGGTTTTCAAACTCATCATCAACCTTTTGTTGCTGTTTTCATTTGTGCTGTATCTAAGTCTCGCCAAATGGACCTATTCGGATGCAAAGAGAAGGGGAGCTATGGCATTTTACTGGACCATAGTGGCGCTTCTTTTCCCGCTTGCCGGCTGGCTCGTCTATCTTATCGTGCGCCCGGGCGAGTACCTGGATGATGTCCGCGAGCGCGAGCTTGAAACCAGGGCCAAAGAGGCCATGTTAAACAGCAGTGATGTGGTATGTCCCGCGTGTTATAAACCCGTCGACAAAGACTTCTTACTCTGCCCGTATTGTAGGCGCCGGCTTAAGAAATCGTGTCCATCATGCGGGCGTGCGCTTAATACGAATTGGGCGATTTGCCCCTACTGCCAGCAGATACTGTAACGTCCCTGTTACTTTGTCGGATAATTATCAAAAAATTTGGTAAATTTTCGGTATAGCGCTTGCAAGTCTCGCTTGCTCCTGATAAATTATACAAGGCGTATGCGTTGTAACAAAATTCACAAGCGTCGCAGCCGGTGGAGGTGCAAAATTGGAAAGAACATTCACAATGGTAAAACCGGATGGCGTAAGAAAATCACTTGCCGGTGAAATTATCAAACGGTACGAGAGTGCCGGTCTTAAACTTATAGCTTTAAAACTAGTGAGGCTTTCCCAAGAAAAAGCTGAGGAGCTTTATTCTATCCACAAAGGGAAGCCTTTTTATAATGAACTCGTAGACTTTATTATATCGGGTCCGGTCGTCCCAATGGTGCTGGAAGGGGAAAACGCGGTAAACCGCGTACGCGACATAATGGGGGCGACTAATCCAAAAGAAGCGGCCCCCGGGACGATAAGGGGGGACTTCGCCGAAGAGATATCGGAGAACATCGTCCACGGTGCCGACTCGGTCGAATCTGCTAATCGTGAGATCCCAGTTTTCTTCAGTGAAATCGAGCTTGTTGATTAGCTGGGATTTTTGTATATTAATAAGGCTTCGTGTAATTCGGAGCAAGATTGAGTAGAAGTTAAAGTCATGCCGACCATTATCCGATTAGGATGTGAACGGCAGGCATTTGATAGAATAAAACGGGCTATCGGGAGCGCCTAATTAACTCAATCCTAAGCAATGCAATAATGAATTGCTATATGGACGCGCAATAAAGGTCTGGTATATATCAGAGCCTAATTGCTCTTGCGTGCCGGCACTCCATCGAGCCCTATTTAAGACCAAGGGGACGGTATTAAATGGTAAGCGAGATAATTTACTTTTCAGTTTTCACGATCGTTGGTGTCGCTATCGTCGCAATTGCGATCGGATTGGCTAGGATACTCTCTACAAGAAAGCCGACCAAAGCAAAGCTAGAGACGTATGAGTGCGGCAACCTTAACGTAACCGGCGACCCCCGAATTCAGTTCAAAATCCATTATTATATCTTCGCTTTATTGCTAGTTCTTTTTGATGTGGAAATGATCTTTGTATTTCCATGGGCGGTTGTCTTTAAGGCTCTCGGTCTTTTTGCCTTCGTCGAGATGCTGGTCTTTATCGCCATACTTTTACTGGGCCTTTATTATGCCTGGCGCAAAGGAGTATTAAAGTGGACGTAGAGAAAGAACAACAAGATTACACCACCAAAGTAGGTCTATTAAGGGAGCAGATGCCCCCCACGAATATTCTGCTTACCAAGGCGGGTGATCTCATTAACTGGGGCCGCAAGAACTCCCTGTGGTGGATGGGATTTGGCCTTGCCTGTTGCGCCATCGATACCATCATGATAATCAATCAGGCTAAATATGATGCCGACAGGATGGGGGTCGTGTATCGAAATACCCCTCGACAGTCCGATCTCATGCTGGTTGCCGGGACCATCACGCAAAAAATGGCCCCGATGGTAAGGCAGTTATATGAGCAAATGGCAGAGCCGAAATATGTTCTCGCACTCGGTGCGTGTGCAATAAACGGCGGGCCTTTCTATTATGACAGCTACACGGTGGTAAAAGGCGCTGACAAGATTATTCCGGTTGACGTATATGTGCCCGGATGTCCGCCGCGACCTGAAGCAACGCTTTACGCTATAGAGATGCTGAGAAAGAAAATTATGGCAAGAGGAAAGATAGACTAATGAGCGATGAGAATATCATGAACCAGGGCAATAGCGAAGAAATCTCAGCGGGCATAAAAATCGTTGAAGAAAAAGGCATAGGCTATACGCTAACCGTTGAAAGGGAGGATCTCTTTAAGGCGGCTTCAGCGCTTAAAGAAGCCGGGTTCGATCTCTTCTTATTTGTCAGTGGTATTGATTATCCTGAGAGCATAAAGCTTACATACAGGGTTTATTCAAGCAAGAGACAGAATAAACTCGCGGTCATGCTAAAGACCGAGGTTCCAAAGAGCGATCCCACAGTTGATTCGCTTGTTCCGCTCTGGTCGGCCGCAAATTGGCACGAGCGCGAAACATATGATCTGTACGGTGTTATATTCAAGGGTCACCCCGATCTGCGTAGGATATTTTTGCCGCAGGACTGGGTCGGATATCCATTGCGCAAGGACTATAGCGATGACCACATGACAGTAATGGATGACGGCAAGAAAGATAAAGATAAGGCGGCCGCTAAAGACAAGCCCGCAGCCGCTGCACCGAAAGAAAGTGCCGAAAAGCAAGACGCGCCGGAGCAACCAAGCGATATTGCAGATGCAAACGAAGTAAGCACGAATGGGTCTGATAAAAATGAGTAAACTTGAAGAGATGAAAATATCTAACCACAACTTAAGCGAGTTAGAAAAAGACTTGGCGCTTAACGGTGAAGTAGAAAGCACCGAAGACATTGTAACGGAAGAGCTGGCTATTCATTTCGGGCCCCAACACCCGAGCGCACACGGTGTCTTCCATGCTATCTTCCACGTCAAAGGTGAAGTCGTTACAAAGATCGAGCCCGATATCGGCTATCTGCACAGGTGCTTTGAGAAGATAGCCGAAAATAGAACCTATACGCAGTTTATACCGTATACCGATCGCATGGATTATGTAGCGTCGATGACAAACAACTGGGCTTACTGTATGGCGGTTGAGAAGCTCGCCGGCATAGAGGTTCCGGAGAGGGCAGAGTATATAAGGGTTATAGTGGGTGAGCTGCAGCGTATTGCATCACACCTGGTATTTCTCTCAACCGCCGGTTCGGAAGCGGGTGCGCTCACGCCGTTCGTCTATTTCTTTGATGAGCGCGAAGGGATATTAACCCTTTACGAGAAGATATGCGGCGCGAGATTGACCTACAACTATATACGAATTGGTGGAGTAAGAGCCGATGCCCCCGAGGGATGGCTTGATGATACGCTTGCGTTTGTCACTAGGCTTAAGAAGAGAATGTATGATTACGACCGGCTGGTGCTCGGTAACTATATCTTTAAAAAGAGGTTCATCGGCGTTGCGCCGTTTTCGGCCGAGCAGGCCCTAGACTGGGGCCTTACCGGACCACCGTTGAGGTCGACAGGGGTTTCGTATGATGTAAGAAGATCAGACCCCTATTCCGTATATCCGCGGCTTGAGTTTGACGTAGTGGTCAAATATAAGGGCGATAACTACGACCGTGCATGTATTCGTTCTGATGAGATCAAGCAAAGCATACGGATTATCGAGCAGGCGATAGAACAAATCCCGGAGGGGCCGGTTAAGGCCGACGGTATTGCAAAGGTGTTCAAGCCGGCGGCGGGCGAGGGGTACGGTCACGTTGAATCTCCCAAAGGCGACCTCGGTTTCTATGTCGTAAGCGATGGCACGACAAAGCCGTATCGTGTGAAGATACAGGGCCCAAGCTTCGGCAATCTACAAGCACTGCCTGCCATGTCGGAAGGCACTTATATAGGTGACGTAGTCCTTACCCTCGGAACCCTCGATCCGGTATTTGGAGAGGTGGATCGTTAATGTTATCAAGTACTAAACTTCTCGAATTTGCAAGCAATTACGGTATACCGGTGTGGGCGCTCGACGGGGCTATTGCGATTGTGTTTGCAGTGGTACTCTTTGCCATTTGCGCTATAAGCGTCATCATTAACGTCTATTTGCTACGTAAAATATCGGCAGATTTCCAGTTGCGCTACGGACCGATGCACGTTGGGTGGCACGGGTCTCTGCAGTTGTTCGCTGATGCGATCAAGCTTTTAACTAAGGAAGATATCTTCCCGTCGAATGCCGACCGCTGGATATTTCGCCTGGCGCCTGTAGTAACGTTTGTACCTGCGTATCTTGGGTTTTTAGTTCTGCCGATAGGCCACGGCATTGTCATACAGGATTTAAATGTAGGTCTGCTCTATATACTGGCAATACCGGCGATCGGCGTAGCAGGCATTATTATGGCTGGGTTCGGATCATATAATAAGTATGCCATTATAGGCAGCCTTCGCTCAGCGGCGCAGATGGTGAGCTACGAGGTGCCAAGAGCGCTGTCAATCATCGGAATTGTTATGATCGCCGGGTCCGCGAAGCTCTCGTCGATCGTTGGTGCGCAGCACGTTTGGTATATAATTCTTCAGCCGATAGCGTTTGTGGTCTTCTTGGTCTCTACGCTCGCCGAGATTAACAGCACACCATTCGACCTTCCTGAAACTGAATCGGAATTGGTCAATGGCTATTATACCGAGTATAGCGGTATGCGCTTCATGTTTTTCTTCTTCGCCGAGTATGTAGCATTGTTTGCGGCGGCGACGCTTACCACGGTACTGTTCCTCGGCGGCTGGCATGGCCCGGGACCGGAGTACTTGGGGCCGATTTGGTTTACGATCAAGACATTTGCCATGATATGGGTCATTATGTGGATAAAATGGACGCTGCCACGGTTTCGTATCGACCAGGTAATGGACCTGGGCTGGAAGGTGCTCTTGCCTTTAGCCCTTATCAATGTCCTGATTACCGGACTAGTAATGATGATCATTTAGTAAGAAGGTAGATAACATGGCCGGAAGAATCTCGAATTTCATAGATGCCTGGAAGAGCATCGTCATAGGTCATAGCGTTACGGCGAAGAAATTACGTGAGCCTCGATCGACGTTTTTCTATCCGTATGAGCCGCCGAAGCTGGAGGAGCGTTATCGCGGTGCACCGATGTTGGTTCGTATCGCCGGTGAGACCGATGAGAAGGAAGGGGCCTGCACCGCGTGCGGGCTGTGTGCTAAGGCATGCCCGGTGAACTGTATTACGGTTGAGAGAAACAAGGATAAGGAAGCGCCGCTTAAGGCCGCAGTGTGGAATCTCGACCTTACGAGATGTATGATCTGCGGTCTCTGCGCAGAGACATGCCCGCAGGGCGCATTGAAGATGAGCCATGATTTCGAAAATGCGGTGTATGTTAAAGACAAGCTCATATATGATATGGAGCGCGTTCTAAGAAGGCCGGTAATGGTAAAAGCCGCGGAACCGGGTTCAGAGGAGTAGATACATGATCGAACAAGTTATATTTTTCGCCTTGGCCGCCGTAGCCATCATAAGCGCAATTGCGGTAGTGCTGAGCAGAAACCTGTTCCATGCCGTAATGATACTCGGGGGATTTCTGTTGACTATAGCCGGGTTCTATTTCCTGCTGAATGCCGATTTCGTCGGAATTATGCAGGTGTTTGTCTATGTTGGCGGCGTAATAGTCGTCATGCTGTTCGGTATCATGTTAACCCCTCATGAAGCCAACATAACTAACGCGGCGAAGTTACAGCAAAAACTTGGGACCTACATCGCGGTTGCAGCACTTATTGGGTTACTTGCAATGATTTTTATAAGAACAACGTTTATTACATCACCCGCTGAGCCCGTAAAGGACACCGTGTCCTTGGCAGGGAAGTTGTTCATGACGAACTACGTGCTGCCGTTTGAGGTTATATCCGTTCTCTTGCTGGCGGCGTTAGTCGGGGCGATAATTGTCGCCCGTAAGGAGGAGCACTAATGAACGTACCCCTCGAATGGTGGCTGATACTAAGCGCGGTTTTATTTGGAATCGGTTTAATCGGAGTTTTGCTGAGAAGAAACGCAGTAATGATATTGCTTTCGGTTGAGCTGATGTTAAACGCGTCCAACCTTAACCTGGTGGCCTTTTCAAGGTATATAACGCCGAATCTAGCATCAGGGCAGATGTTCGCCCTGTTTGTGATGGCGGTAGCGGCAGCCGAGGTGGCTGTTGGGTTGGCTATCATATTATCGATCTATCGAAATGTACGGTCGGTGGATCTGGACGACTTCAACATATTTAGGTGGTAGCGGGAGCAAAATGATGAATTACCTTTCGATTATTCTGTTGTTGCCGGTCTTAAGCTTTTTGGTGCTCGTAGTCTTCGGCAAGAAGTGGGGCGAGAAATCGGCCTACGTCTCGATCGGGGCTATGGTCGTATCTTTCGCGTTGTCGATCTATGCGCTCCTTTTCGTAATGGGCGGAGGACATACCGAAATTACGTTTACATGGGCCTCTATAGGGAGTTTTAAGTTAACCTTCGGTCTGTTACTGGATGCGCTCTCGGCAATGATGCTGGTGGTAGTAACTATCGTCAGCTTGCTGGTGCAGATCTTCTCGTTCGGCTATATGCACGGGGATAAGAGAATCGGCTGGTTCTATGCCTGCCTATCGATGTTTACGGCATCGATGTTACTGCTGGTGTACTCACCGAACTACGTGCAGATATATATGGCCTGGGAAGGCGTCGGCGTTTTCTCATACCTGTTGATCGGTTTTTGGTTTGAAAAAAGAAGCGCGTCGGACGCCGCAAAGAAAGCGTTTATGGTTACCAGATTCGGCGACCTGGGATTTGGGGTCGGCCTGGTGCTTCTCTATATTGTAGCGGGCACGCTCGATATGGATAAAGTATTTGCGATGCACCTGCCGGAGGCGACCGCAGCGCTGATTGCGATCCTGTTCTTCTGCGGAGCGGTCGGCAAATCTGCCCAGTTCCCGCTGCACGTGTGGTTGCCTGACGCCATGGAGGGCCCGACTCCGGTCAGTGCATTAATTCACTCAGCAACTATGGTTGCAGCCGGCGTATACCTGGTTGCCAGGTCGTACCCGCTCTTTGAGATGGGTCCGGTTTCGCTGGAAGTCGTGGCCATTATCGGTACGATAACGGCGTTTATGGCGGCCACGATCGCATTGACCGCAACCGATATAAAGAAAGTGCTGGCGTATTCGACCATCAGCCAGCTTGGTTATATGATGATGGGCCTCGGTGTAGGGGCCTATGCGGCAGGTGTGTTCCACCTTATGACGCATGCATTCTTTAAACCTCTTCTCTTTCTTGGTGCAGGTAGCGTAATTCACGCCGTTCACAGTCAGGAGATATTCGATATGGGCGGCCTGGGCAAAAAGATGAAGATAACGTCGATCACGTTCCTAATCGGTGGCCTTGCCCTGGCCGGAATTCCGCCGTTTGCGGGGTTCTGGAGCAAGGACGAGATTTTAGCCGGGGCATTTGCCAGTGGTCATATCACGATCTTTATCTTCGGTCTTTTGACCGTGCTGCTGACGGCATTTTATACCTTCAGGTTGATATTTATCGTCTTCTTCGGCAAGCCGCGAGGACATCATGGCGACCATGCCCACGAATCGCCGGCGGTAATGAGCATGCCGCTGATTATTCTCGGATTCTTTGCGCTGACAGCCGGTCTTATCGGCTCGCCGTTCGCGCAAAATGCATTCCAGGGTTTTATCGCCCACGGGCACGAGGCCGAAGCGCCGAACTATATGGTTATGGGTGCTTCCTGCATTATAGCGCTCATCGGTATCGGGTTCGCTTACATGAAATATATGACGAACGTGCTGCCGTCAAATGTTATCAGCAAGGACAACTTCTTCTATAAGTTGCTGGTAAACAAGTATTACATGGACGAGTTCTACTACTACGCGCTGATAGTGCCGACCCATGCGGTCGCACGTGCTGCGCTGGCGTTTGATCAGAAGGTTGTTGACGGCGCTGTAAATGGTGTGGCCTGGGTATCGATGCAGTTTGGAAAAGGGCTGCGGCATATTCAGACCGGTTATGTGCAGAACTATGCGCTTTACATGGTGATAGGGCTAGTGGTTTTACTGATATGGTCGATTAAGATTCTAGGCTTGTTCTAAGGGTGTGAAGAGATGAGTTACCCATTACTAACAATCACGATATTCTTACCGCTGCTCGGTGCGGTGCTCATGCAGCTGATACCGCGCGAGAAGGCCACTGCGGCGCGTTGGGCTGCGCTATCGATAACTATCCTCGATCTATTACTTGGCATATCGCTTGTAACAGGGTTCAAGGTCGGAGAGCAGGGAATGCAATTCGTCCAAAAATTTGCCTGGATTAAGACCGCAGGAATATCATATTATGTAGGTCTTGATGGGCTAAGTATGCCGCTCTATGCGCTGACATTGCTCCTTTCGATCGTTGCGATCCTTGCATCCTGGTCGATAAAGGAGAGGGTGAGAGAGCACTACAGCCTGCTATTACTCCTCGAGGTCGGAATGCTCGGGACGTTTGCGGCGCTTGATTTTGTCGTCTTCTACATATTCTGGGAACTCGTCCTTATCCCCATGTACTTTATCATCGGTGTCTGGGGCGGGGAGAACAGAAACTACGCGGCATTAAAGTTCTTTATCTATACATTCGCGGGAAGCGTGCTTATGCTGGTCGGTATTCTCGCTCTCTATTTGACGTCCGGCCTCGGCACGTTCGATATGGTGCAGATCATGCAGTCTGGATACCACGGCGCGCTAGCGACGTTTATCTTTGTAATGTTCTTTCTGGGATTTGCGGTAAAAGTTCCGATATTCCCGTTCCACACCTGGTTGCCTGATGCGCACGTTCAAGCGCCAACAGCGGGTTCGGTTTTGCTTGCAGGCGTCCTACTGAAGATGGGAACCTACGCCTTTATAAGAATAATCGCGCAGATCTTGCCTGGAGAATTCCAGAGGTTTGCGCCGTTCATTGCAGTACTCGCAATTATAAGTATTATATATGGCGCCCTTACGGCGCTTGCGCAAAAAGACCTGAAGAAGATGGTCGCGTACTCCAGCGTAAGCCACATGGGATATATCATGCTTGGTATAGTGGCGCTTACACCGGTCGCGCTTAACGGAGCGATTCTTCAGATGGTCAACCACGGGCTCATCACGGGATTGCTCTTCTTGATAGTCGGCTATATCTACGAACGAACGCACACAAGAGACATCTCAAAACTCGGCGGCCTTCAGGTTAAGATACCGATTCTTGGTGGAATGTTCGTCTTTGCCGCACTGGCGTCCCTTGGATTGCCGGGCTTAAGCGGTTTTGTTGGTGAGATTTTGATATTGTTTGGATCTTATGCACCGTATAAGATATATACGATACTCGCGATCGTCACGCTTGCACTCACCTCGTTTTACCTGATTCGAGCGAACCAGAACGCGATATTTGGGGCGGGGAAGACGGAGCACGAAGGTTACAAGGATGCAAACGGCAGGGAGCTTATAAGCGCCTTACCGTTGATAATTCTTATTGCGATAATAGGTGTTTACCCGAAGCCGTTCTTGCATTATATCGATCCTGCAGTAAATACCGTGTTACAGATGATAAGAGGTAGCTAAATGAACTTAACGATTAATTGGTCACAAGTTAATTGGTTGGCGTTAACGCCGGAGATGATTATCCTTGGTTTTTCGATTATCGTCCTGCTGGGCGAATTGTTCTTATCGAAGACCTCAAAGCATATGCTCGGGGCTGTGACACTCGTCGGTCTTGTCGCGTCGCTGGTTAGCCTGGGCTATATTTGGAACCTGCAGGCGACCGAGTTTAACGGCATGTTTTCCGTCGACCTTACCGCGAACGTACTTAAAGCGATACTGCTTGTGACGACGGCTCTCGTGGTGCTCGGCGTTCTAAAAGTCAATGTTTTAATGGGAGAAGGCGAGTTCTTCAGCCTGCTGCTGTTCTCTGTGCTCGGAACGATGTTTATGGCGTCATCGGCGGATCTCATTATGCTGTTCATAGCGCTTGAGTTAACAGTGCTACCATCTTATATCCTTACCGCGAGCAAAAAGACCAGGCAGTCGACCGAGGCTGCGTTGAAGTACTTCCTGCTTGGAATGATCTCCTCGGTAATTTTGCTCTACGGAATGACGTTGCTGTTCGGTCTTACCGGCGAGACAAACTTTGCGGCGATAGCCGGCAAGCTGGCCGGACACCCGATTCAGCCTGCGCTCGTTGCGTCGATGCTTATGATAGTCGTGGGTCTTGGTTTTAAGATCGCGGCTGTACCGTTTCATTTCTGGGCTCCGGACGTATATGAGGGCTCACCGATACCGGTTGCATCATACCTGGCCGCCGGACCAAAGGCGGGCGGTTTTGCGGCGATTATCCACCTGTTTCCACTGGCGTTTGGAGTTGTTGCACCGGCGTGGGCGGGGGTATTTGCGATACTCGCAGTAGCGAGTATGGTAGTCGGAAACCTTGTTGCGCTTTCGCAGACGCATGTTAGGAGACTTCTTGGTTATTCGGCCGTTGCGCATACCGGATACCTGCTAGTAGGTCTCGCGGTAGCCACTAAGCTGGGCTATGCATCTTTAATATTCTATTTCCTTGTCTACTCGCTGGCCGCACTCGGGGCGTTTCTCGTAGTGCTTGCGTTAGCCGAACGCGGGTTTGGCGAAAACTTAAAAGACTTTGCAGGGTTCAGCAGACGCGCACCGATGCTGGCCTTGGCAATGGCGATATTCATGTTCTCGCTAGTCGGCGTACCGCCGTTTGCAGGATTCATGGGTAAGCTGTACCTGTTTAGAGAGGCCGTCAGGTCGGATCTCATCTGGCTTGCAATCGTAGGTGTGCTCAACAGCGTTATATCGTTTGGCTATTATGTGACCGTCATACGGCAGATGTACCTTGTCTCGCCGTCCGAAGGAGAAGCGGTTGCGCGGATGCAAGTATCAAAACCGCTCTTTGCTTCGATAATGATAATTATGGCGGCAGTTATCGTCCTGGGAGTTTACCCGAACGCTTTTCTGTCTATAATTAAGCTATAATAGACGAAAACCGGGAGGGGTTACGATGGGCGAGGAACAATCCTTCGCGCTAATGATAAGACAGGCTCTCACCGAGTATGATTTCGAGCGCATTGACATAACACCCGAGAAGGCAACGGTTGTTCTGAAACGGGAGGTCTATGCGGAAGACAGCGAGAACGAAGTGCTCGAGTACGCCTTTCAAAACCCAACCCTTGTAAAAGTTATAGAAGAATTGAAATCGTATTTACCATCGCTGTAGAAATAATAGAGACGTATAGATCTATCCAGTTTACCGCCATTTTTCGAGGCAGACCACTTGGCTGGATATTTGAAGCCGAAGTCGTCGTTTATAAACGGTATTATAAACTTCTAAAAAACGCGTTTTCTTTTTACCCGATTTGGGGAAAAACAATTGTGGAGGATAGAAAAGCGGTAGTAATATAAAACATGTAATCGCTAATGTAGTAGCTAATTTTATAACTCATTTATAGTTTAGGGCTCAAGCATACAACACTACTTCCGATATATTACTTGTCAGGCAAGACGGGTTATTTAGAAGCTTTGGCGAGAGCTTCTAGGTCGTGGCAGACGGCTTGACTGACAGTAAAGCCCCGTATCTTACAGATCGGGGCCTTTCCTTATTTTTCTTCCTTTTTGTCTTCTTTGGGATTGGATGATTTTTTTAATTCGCGTATGCTCTGGCCGATCGCTTTTCCGATGCCGGGAAGCTTCTTTGGCCCAAAAATAACGAGTACGATAACCAGGATGATTACAAGCTCAGGCCATCCTAAGGAAGGTATGAACGCTGGAATTGATAGGCCATCCATAATAGGTGACACTGCGGATCACAATCCTTTCAAAACGCATCTTTACGTCACCCAAATCATAGCATTGATTGCACGGTAAAGCCACATTTACAGACCGTAGCGCGGCCAAGTAAACCCAATCGCAGAGCGCTTTTTACGATTATCCTTTCGCCCTGCGTATCCTAACACTCGGGCATGGGAAAAGCCGCTTTTTGTAAAGCGGCTTTATGCTTGTTGAGTGATTAATTATTCAATAACGGTGACGTTGGATGCACGGGCACCCTTTGCCTCCATCTCGATGTCAAACTCAACTGCAGTGCCCTCGTCAAGGGTTTTAAAACCGTCTCCGAGGATTGCCGAGTGGTGTACAAAGACATCCGGGCCGCCATCCTCCTGGCTGATAAACCCAAAGCCTTTTTTATTATCGAACCACTTTACAGTACCTTTTGCCAAATATTCCACCTCCTAGCGCCTTTTAATAGTGAAGCTTGAAGACGCTAGGCTTATGCGAAACTTAACAAAGAGTTTGCGACACCGACAAAAAAATAAGAGCCCGCCAAACAACGAGCACTCCTTTGCGAATTCACGTCTTAGCTTACTATGATTTTACACTTTTTCGGGGATTTTGTAAAAGCTAACCTGCTGGGCAATCAAGTACTTGGCTAGGGGGCAATATCACGACGTCTGAAAACCAGGATGGAGCCCAGATAAAAGACAATGGCGGTGCCGGCATAAACCAACAGGCTTTTTGCAGGGATGTTGCCGGTGGAAAGCAGTTTTGCCGAGTCGTAATAATGAAACAGCGATATCCTCTCCAGCTTTTTTATCCAGTCCCAGTTGGCAAGACCGGCGACCACGGTGATAAAATACATACTGACCAACAAGCCGGATGTCGTAAGCGCGGCGCGCCCGCGCTCCCCTAAAAGAACAGAGAAGAACAGGGAAATTGCGCCGATTGCAAGGAAAAACAGCGTGCCGATCACGATGAGTGCAACAATCCCGTCGACCTTAGGTTTTAAACCCACCACAAGCCCGAAGACGTAGGTCGCCAATACCGTCAGCACCACCATGCCGATGGTGGATATAAAAAGGTTAAGACTTTTTGTGACGAGAGCGGAGGTTCTGGTTATCGGTTGGCTGAGAAGTATCTCGATAGTGCCGCTCTCTAGCTCTTTGCCCAAAGCGGCGGCTCCGTACCCGATGACGAAAGCGCCGATGATGACGAACCACATAAGGCTAAAGAACTCGAGCGACAAAAAGCCCTCAACGGTTGTAAAACTTACAGCCGAGCCGCCACCGAAGATTTCTATAAAACCTTTGGGGTAGCTCTTTAATAGTTCCTGTATCTCTGCCGAGCGCTGTTGCACGGTAGGGTAGATGGATATGAGAAGGTAGACGTAGAAAAGGAGCCCGACCATATATGAAGGCCAGCTTACACGGATCTCTTTTAGCGATTTTTTAAACAGATTAACGTTCAACCGTGCCACCCTTCCCGTAAAACTCCAGAAATACCTCTTCAAGGCTTGCGTGGCTTGATGCGAGGTCTTTAACGTTATACTGCGCGAGCTTCTTGATAAGGGGATCGATCTCTCCCTTAACCGTGATGCGCAGGTGATCGTTGATTCTTTCGATCGCGGTAACGCCCGGTACGCGAAAGTCTTCCTGATTGACAGACCCCTCGAACGAAACATCGACGTAGCGCACGTGCTTGGCCTCAAGATCGGAGATGCGCTCGACCGACACGAGATGACCTTCCTTGATGATGCCGACACGATCGCAGACCCGCTCGATTTCGGGCAATATATGCGACGAGATAAAGACGGTTCTGCCGCGTGACCGAAACTCTTCCATAACGGCATAAAATTGCTGTTGCATCAGGGGGTCGAGGCCCGATGTCGGCTCATCCAACAGCAGCAGTTGGGGATCGTGCATCAGCGCCTGCACTATCCCAAGTTTTTGGCGATTGCCTTTAGAATAATCTTTTATCCTCTTGTTTGGGTTAAGGTCAAAACGCTCTATAAGCTCTTCTTTTAGAACCGGTGGTTTGCGTGGGCGAAAGCGCGCGATAAAGTTAAGGAACTCGGCCCCGCTCATTTTATCGTAGAGGCGGATATCGCCAGGTAGGTTCCCAAGCTCTTCTTTAATGATAGCCGAGTGCCGCCACGCGTCTTTGCCGAGGACGGAGGCGGTGCCTTTTGTGGGGCGCAGGAGCGCCGTCAACACGCGGATGGTCGTAGTTTTTCCCGCGCCGTTAGGACCGAGAAAGCCGAACACCTCACCTTGCTCGACCGTAAGATGCAGGTCTTCGATGCCGCGTGTCTTGCCGTAATATTTTGTTAACGAGACCGTGTTGATTACTGCCATTGTTATCTATATTTATCCATCGCAGTAGATATTCCTGCAAGAGAGAAGCTCTTTTTTATTTTATCAACCTGCGCTTCATCAACGCGATCGGCATGAGAAAGAAAACGAGCGATATTATGATAACCAGTGTAGCGCTTATCGTGACATCCGAGTTTGTTCTCCCTACGACAAGGTTTCTGCAGACGACCACGATGTGGTAAAGCGGTGTGAAAAACGCCAGTTTTTGCGCCCAGGAGGGAAGGGCGTTGATCGGAAAGAAGATTCCAGAGAAAAGAAACAACGGATCACGTCCTCGATGCTTAAAGGCGTCGCAAACACCGCATCGTACGTATTCTTGTTGTAGAAAAGGTGTAGAAATTAGTATGCAAGCGTAAACCATGAATGCTAAAATACTAGTATCGTATGAGCGGTTTATGGTTGCTTGTTGCCTGCAAGTGCAGCGCCCCTAACGCATGTGGCGGCGGTAACCAATGAAATAGGAGGGGCATATGAATATCTTTTTGCGCAGTGACGTAAAAACGAAGTACCGGCGACCTGCAGTTTTCCTCCTCGAATGTATCCTCATTATTGCTTTGTCGTTACCTGGGATAGCGTTCGGGGCGCCGGTGCCGGACTGGGGGGACAACGGGGTACTGATCGCACAAAACGTGCCGGAATCAGGGGAGATGACGCAAATCATCCCTGACGAAAAGGGCAACGTGTTTGTAACCTGGTTTGACCGAACGAACACACAGACCAAACTCTACGTGCAAAAGCTTGGCAGTGACGGTACGTTGCTCTGGAGCCAGCCGGTTTTAGCGATGGATGTAAAGAACGGCGCGTTCGGGATGACCCCCGCGGTGGAATCCGACGGCGGCTTGATCGCCGTCTGGACGGACAACCGCAACAAGAGAAAACCCGATGTCTTTGCCCAGAAGATAGACGGTAACGGCAACAAGCTCTGGGGCGATACCGGAAAGCCGGTCTATGTGGGTCCGGGCATGCAGGATATCAGGGCTTTGGTGAGCGATGATGTGGGCGGCGCTATTATTGTGTGGCGTGACGATGAGCGACCGGGTCTCTATATGCAAAGGGTAGACGGTACCTGCAATCCCCAATGGCAGGCCGACGGTGTGTCGCTCAACGATTTTTGCGGTATCCAGGTCGATGACAACCAACCGTACTATGGCGGTGACATGATGGGGGATTGGATCAACGTCCAGTCCGATGGCCTTGGAGGTTTCTATCTAAACTGGTCGGATATAAAGCCCAATTATATGACGGAGCCGATGTCGACGGGTCCCAGCCAGGCTAAGCAGGACGGACATTCATTTCTACTGCGTGTAAACCGCAATTGCGAGAAAGCCTGGCCGGTGGTGACGGTGGGCATAAAGGGCGTGCCCGCCGATATGATGATGGGTAATCAGTTGATGGTAACCGGTGACAACTCGGCGATTATCGCCTGGTCGCAGCCTAATGGGGACCCGTACATCGTGAAGACGATGGAGGGCGATGGCTACAGCGCATATCCAAATCCGGATGCTAATCTCTTTGCCGTGAAGGTAACCCCTGATGGCAAGCTTGCCTGGGATACAAGTAAGCCTTTGATAACTATGAGCGGCGAGAGCAACCCGCAGATGTACTTTCAGGGAGCGCCGAACGTGACAAAAGAAGGTCTTCTTTATTCGTTGCCGACGACCAGGATGAAGAAGCAGGATGTCCGGGAACCCGGCCCGGACGGCAAGATGCGCACGGTCAAAGTAGATATGCCGGTCGTCATATCTACGGAGTTTGTCAATATCGACGGAACCGGGAAGACGACATGGAAAAAGATGGTTCAGGGCGGCAATAGTTACCCTAGTATTATCGCTGATCTTAAGACCGGTGATTTCTTTCTTATGATGACCGAATACCTTGGCGATAACCCGATACCCATGTATCCAGAGCAGGGGTTGTATCAAATGAAGCTGCAAAAGTTTGATGTCACCGGTACAGCTCTCTGGCAGGAGGGTGGAGTTAATGTAGCCGGCGTAATCGGGATACTCGGCGGGAACCTTATTCCGGACGGAGCGGGAGGTTTCTATACCGCCTGGCGCAAGCCCAAGCCCGTTGAATCCGATTCGGCCGCAGCAACGTCCGAGGTGGTTAAGGAGGTCTACTACGGTCCTGTCCAACCTGGGCAGATGCCTAAATCGGATATCTACGTGCAGCACTTCTTAGATGATGGGAAACTAGCGAACACCTGGACCGATATGTCGGCTCAGGACTGGTCGTTCGATTATGTCGAGGGCCTGGCCGGGGTTAGGGCAATCGGCGGTTACGCTGATGGCAGCTTTAAGCCCTCTGAGGATGTTACGAGGGCGGAGTTCGCAAAGATGGCGGTCGTGGCCCTGGGTATTTTCGATGACACATCGACCGCTGCGGCAAGCCTAAAGGGAACGGATGCAGAACACCACTGGGCGGCCCAGTATATTGCAAAAGCGGTTGGGGCCGGTCTTTTGAAAGGATATCCGGGCGGCGGGCTCAGGCCGGATGCCAAGATCACCCGGGCGGAGGCCTCCACGATGGTCTCCAGGGCCAAGAATTTACCAGCGGATGCCGCGCCCCAGGGGTTCTCCGACGTTTCGGCCAAGCACTGGGCGTTTGCGAGCATCGGTGTGATGAAGACACTCGGCGTCGTCAGCGGCTACGGTGACGGCACATTCAGGCCGTCCGGCAACGCCACGAGAGCGGAGGCCGCCAAGATGATCTACAAAGCGCTAAAGATAACCGGCACAGAGTAGGGGATAGCCAAAAGAAGAAAGACCCGAGCGCAGAAGCCCGGGTCTTTCTCGTGGTGGTGCTATTGGCGGTACCTATCAAATTACTTCTTGGTACATTTGCAGCCTGGTTTCTTAGGGCATTTTGTAAAATGGACAATCGTGTTGCATGTGCCGCTTGCTGTTACAGTCGCGTTTACGGTGCTGACGAGTTTATAGCCCTTCAGCCATGCGCAAAGTGTGTAGGTGCCCGGTTTAATGTTCTTAAACTTAAAGTACCCTTTCTTGTTGGATTGCGCTGCGCGCACTACTTTTTTGCAGTCGTTGGTAAGCAGGCGAAGGTGGGCCTTGGCGAGTGTCGGGTAAACAGTTGTGGTAGTAGTTGTCGTATCAACGACTACGTAACCGGCGATACTTCCAGATTCTAGCTTAACCGGTTTCGGACATTTATTGTCCTTATCATCTTTGTCTTTATCCTTGTCTTCTTTGTTGCACTGGCACTGGCCATCACACGTTTGTGTTGCGTTACATGTGCAATGATCGGCTATCTGGTGCGTCTGCCGGTTCTCACATTTGTTTGCAGGCTTATCACCTTGCGGCTTAGCCATTGCAATACTGCCGATTGTCAGGATCAGAATAACTGCCATGACGACGGCGAGAATTGGGCGGTATGTTCTCATAGTTCTCCTCCTTTTCATGGTATGGAATGCGGAATTGGATTTCCTTCACGCTCGTGTTTAGAGCGACTGCCACAGTAGATATAACGTTGATGAGGGCGTTTTGGTTACGGGTCGAAATAATATTTATTAAGGATTTTATTAACGTAGTTTGCCAGAGCTGTACGCGGTATCTACTTGCTTGGTTTTGTCACTATGGGCTACTATGGGTTGGAGGATACACGGCAGAGCTAAAGCATTCAATACACATCCTTTTGAAGCAGAGTATGAATATCTCAAGGTCGACTCGACCGCCAAGAAGAAAACAGCCAGAACAAGCAGCAGAGCATGTAGCAGGATACTTCAAGCGAAGAGCCGCAAGTGAATGATCAAGCACAAGAGGTTCCAGCCGGGGCGAAGGCCGGTGAGGTAAAGAAACTCTGTCGCTCGCGGATAAATAAGGTGATCGGCGGTGTCGCGGGAGGGCTGGGTGAATATTTTGACGTCGATCCGACACTCATCCGGCTCGTCTGGGTGGTGTTCATCTTTACCCCGTTTGCGCCCGCCGCCGTTATCGCCTACATCGTAATGGCCATCGTCGTTCCGGAGGCACCCGAGAAGGTTGCCGGCTCATA
>NZ_PFNG01000092.1:36441-37696 GCF_002791875.1 Candidatus Aquicultor secundus
CCGTGTTGTAAGCGCTTGACAGGGACGGGGGATATACTGTAAGGTGCATTTGTGTATTTGGATTAATGAGCAAATAACCGCTATTCTGGAGGGCGCATGCTTTCGACGCTTAACAAATATTTTGGCTACACCAGCTTTTTGCCTCTGCAGGAGGCCATCGTTAAGGATATTCTAGGCGGCAGCGACGCGCTCGTGCTCATGCCGACAGGAGGGGGTAAGTCACTCTGCTACCAGCTTCCGGGGCTGTTATTAGAAGGGCTTACCGTCGTGGTGTCTCCCTTGATCGCTCTTATGAAAGACCAGGTGGACGGCCTTATTGAAAACGGCGTACCGGCTGCCTGCATCAACAGCTCGCTGGCTCCCGCAGCGATGACCAGGGTGCGGGCCGCACTTGAGCGGGGAGAGGTCAAACTGCTTTATGTCGCCCCCGAGCGGTTGATGATGCCGCAGTTTCTCGATCTTCTAAAGCGGCTTTCCGTGAGCCTGTTCGCGGTCGACGAGGCGCATTGCATCTCGGAGTGGGGGCACGATTTCAGGCCGGAGTATCGCCGGCTCGCAAGTCTAAAAACTAATTTTCCCGCGACACCGATTATCGCACTCACGGCAACCGCAACGCATCAAGTGCGTGACGATATCGCCGAGCAGCTCAACATCGCCGGCGGCAAACGCTATCGGGCAAGCTTTAACCGCGCAAATCTCACCTATAGGGTCGAGCCCAAGGCCAATGCATACAGCCGGCTACTGCACTATCTTGACGAGCATTCACGGGATTCCGGCATTATCTATTGTCAGAGCCGCAAGCAGGTGGATGCCCTCGCGTATGACCTGCAGCAGGAGGGCTACCGCGCCCTGCCGTACCATGCGGGTTTAAGCCCCGAGGAGCGAACCGCGAACCAGGAGCGGTTTATCCGCGACGACGCCGAGATCATCGTCGCCACCATCGCCTTCGGGATGGGCATCGACAAACCCAACGTGCGCTACGTCATCCATTTCGACCTGCCTAAAAACATCGAGAGCTACTACCAGGAGACGGGGCGCGCCGGCCGCGATGGCCTGCCAGGCGAATGTATCCTGTTCTACAGCCCCGCGGATAGGGCAAAAATTCAGTACTTTATCAGGCAAAAGGAAAATCCCAGAGAGCGCTCTACCGCATACAAAATGCTTAAAGAGATGGTCGACTACTGCGAGGGGAGTACCTGTCGGCGCAAGGTGCTTCTAGCGTACTTCGGCGAGCAATTCGATGAGCCGAGCTGCG
>NZ_PFNG01000097.1:0-19158 GCF_002791875.1 Candidatus Aquicultor secundus
GAAAAAATAGAGCTGACCAACAACGAGTTTGGCGTAAAATACCGCATACTTCGCGAACAACCGGAAGACAGGTTCTTGCTATACCGTGAAGGGGTGCAACCTGCCGATATTGAAAACTGGCTGTTGGATGTGCAGCTTGCACATGGCGAGTTTCGCACCGGCAAGACGGCGCTCTTACTAAGCGAGTTGGAGTTGGACCCGAGGTTTGATGGGGTTGTTAATGCGCACGCCGAATTCTTCCAGGCTGTAAAGCGCAAAGACGCCTTGAAACGCCTCTTAAAAAAAGACGATACGGAGGGCATAATCAGCTTGAAAATGCTGGCGATATGCGCGGGTGCCGAGCCTCGCATGGACGCAGTTATTGAGAATCTATTGGCGGAGTTGGCCGACGGTCAAGAGGAAAAGATCAAGCTCATCGGTCGCTGTGGGCTTGATGTGTTTCTCTGGCAACAGATGAACCGGTACTACGGATACAGCTCTTCTGCACCGGGGGTCCAAGATTTTGTGATCGAGCTTTTCAAATCCTGCTACTCCATGGGAGTTGAAGGCGAAGTCCGGTTAACGGGTGATGCGCTTGTCTTCTTAAAGCGCTGGAAGGATAGCCGCCAGTATGAGGACACCTTCGAAATGCTTTCCGATGAGTGTGCGGATATGCTTGCAATCGAGCAGGATTTGGCCAAGCGCGATTTTCGTGACCTCATCGACCTCGACTATTTTGAATTGATTGATAGAAAAATCATTAGCGACCTGGCAAAGAGTGTTGCCGAGCGTACTGTTACAGCAGGCGATGTGGCGCTTTGGGTTCGTCAGAGACGCCAGGGACATTGGTACGATGAATTTAAGGATTTATACCAGGCAATCGATCATGCGGCGCAATTCTTCCATATACTCGGTAAGGTTAAATTGTCCATGAATTCTATTACTGATGGCGCTCAACAGTATAGTAGTTTCTTGTTTAAGCTTGACCAGCACTATCGCAAATATATTTACCATGTACGGTGCGCAGCGCAGGCTTCATTGATGGGGCCTGTCACAGAGCAAGTCGAGAATTATTATTCAAATAATTATCTTCTGCCAGTAAATGATAGCTGGCAGTCTTTTGTAGATACCACTGATAAATGGGACGCAACACCTATCCCGTTGCAGCGAGACTTCTTCGAGTACCACGTGCGCCCATTCTTAAGTAAAGATAACAAAGTTTGTGTTATTGTCTCGGATGCGCTGCGCTATGAGATAGGTGAAGAATTCTTGCGCCTTATGAATAAGGAAGATCGATTTGAGGCAAAGTTAGAGGCTGCGCTCGCGATGCTGCCGACCTACACTCAACTGGGTATGGCGGCGCTCTTGCCGAACAAAGAACTATCCCTAGCAGACAACGATTCAGGAGTTGTCTTAGTCGATGGGCAAAGTTCACAAGGCAGACCAAATCGTATCAAGATTCTTTCTCAAGCTATGGACAAGAAAGCAACAGCCATTAAAGCTGATGAGCTGATGGCTATGACTAAGGATGAGTGTCGCATATTTATCCGTGATTACGACGTGGTCTACATCTACCACAATCGCATCGATGTAACCGGAGACAAGCGCGAATCCGAAGAGCGGGTTTTTGAAGCGGTTGAGGAGACCCTACAAGATTTGATTAAGTTGGTTAAGAAGCTTACTAGCGCTAATGCCAACAATCTTCTGGTAACGGCAGACCATGGGTTTATCTATCAAAACCGCGCAATCGACGAGAGTGATTTTTCGGGGCTCGATGCGGAAGGCGAAAAGATCAATTTCCGCGACAGGCGCTTTGTGCTCGGGAAGGGGTTAAAGGAAGTTTCCAGTTTGCGCAGATTTACCTCTGCAGAGCTGGGGCTTACCGGTGACGTGGAAGTGCAGATTCCCAAATCTATCAATCGCCTTCGCTTAAAAGGCTCCGGCAGCCGGTATGTGCACGGCGGAGCGTCTCTACAGGAAGTGGTTATTCCGGTTATTAAGATTAACAAAAAACGACAGAGCGATATTTCTATGGTCGAAGTCGAAATCCTGCGCGGTGCGAGCACGATTATTACATCAGGGCAGCTCGCGGTTGCTTTCTACCAGACGCAGGCAACTACCGATAAGGTGCAGCTCAGGAGTTTGCGAGCAGGCATTTACACGCAAGCTGATGAGCTGATCTCAGACAGTCATGAGCTTACCTTTGATCTGTCATCCGAAAACCCACGGGAGCGCGAACTCAAGGTGCAGTTTGTACTGACGCAAAAAGCTGATGAAGTAAACGGCCAGGAGGTTATCTTAAAACTGGAAGAGCAACAGGGAGAAACAACACATTATAAAGAGTACAAGTCGCTCAGATACACGATGCGAAGATCATTTACCAGCGACTTTGATTTTTAGATGCTTAAAGATACTGTAAAGGCGGGTGAGGCATGAGCGAGTTAGACCAAAAAATAAATGAACATTTCCCGGGGCTTGTCGTTCGCAAGGATTTAGTTAAAACAGTTAAGGGCAATGCTATTGTTCCAACCTATGTTCTTGAATACCTCTTAGGGCAATACTGCGCTACGAATGATGAGGCAACGATAGAAACCGGCATCGAAACCGTCAAAGAGATATTGCGGAAGCACTACGTGCACAGAAATGAAGCTGGTCTCATCCGGTCTACGATACGCGAGAAAGGCCGCCACAAGGTCATAGATAAAGTTAGCGTATCCTTGAACGATAAAAGGGACGTCTATGAGGCTGAATTTGCCAATCTTGGCATTAAACAGGTGTTGGTTGATACCGGTACAGTTAAAGCCCATCCCAAACTGCTGGTTAGCGGCGTTTGGTGTATAGCCGATCTCGAGTATGAGTTTACGGAAGATAAAGATGTCTCACCCTGGATTCTCGCAACATTAAAGCCAATCCAGCTATCGCATTTTGATTTTGATACGTATGTAGAGGCCCGTAAGCAGTTTACGACTGATGAATGGATTGACTTGCTAATTCAGAGCATCGGTTTTAATCCGGAGATGTTTGGACGGCGCAGTAAGCTGAGCCAACTTCTCAGACTCGTTCCGTATTGTGAGCGCAACTATAACTTAATCGAACTTGGTCCAAAAGGCACCGGCAAGTCGCACATTTACTCGGAGTTTTCTCCACACGGTATCTTAATCTCGGGCGGCGAGGTCTCGGTACCGAAGCTTTTTGTGAACAACGCGTCGGGTAAGATAGGGCTGGTCGGTTACTGGGATGTCGTTGCCTTCGATGAATTTGCGGGTAGGAAAAAGAAAGCCGACAAGGCTCTGGTCGATATTTTAAAGAACTACATGGCAAACAAATCCTTCTCTCGTGGTGTTGAGACGCTTGGGGCTGAGGCGTCGATGGTCTTTGTCGGCAACACGCAACATACGGTGCCGTATATGCTTAAGCACGCCGATTTATTCAATGAGCTTCCCGAGCAGTATCACGATTCGGCGTTTCTGGATCGTATTCATTTCTACGTTCCCGGCTGGGAAGTCGATATTATTCGCGGCGAAATGTTCTCCGACGGGTATGGTTTTGTGGTTGATTACCTTGCCGAAATCCTGCGCTCACTGAGAAACCATGATTACTCAGATCGCTACAACGACTACTTCTCACTATGCACCGACATTTCTACACGCGATAGAGATGGCATAAATAAGACGTTCTCTGGCTTGATGAAGATATTATATCCTCAAGGTGAGGCATCTTCAGAAGAAATCGAGGAGATACTTAAGATTGCCATTGAAGGTCGAAAGCGAGTCAAAGACCAGCTCATGCGACTTGATTCAACGTATGCCGAGGTTCGCTTTGTCTATGAAAGCAAGTCCGGTGAATCCCATGCGGTAAAAACCCTAGAGGAAGAAGAGTATCCGAATTATTATTACAGAATTGTGGGCGATGGTTCAGATGGCGAGGAAGTTGTCGTAGATGGAGATACTGGGGCGGGAGAAACCATTGTCGAGGATGAGCATGTAACTGCTGAAACGCCTGGCACCATAACGCAGGCAACTGAAATACCAACCCTAGAGGAGCGCCACTTTGTATTCCAAGAAAACCAAAGAGGAATCTCATATGAGACACTGTTTGGATCATACCTTAAGGATGCCACCAAGATTACTATCGTTGACCCATATATTCGGGCGTTTTACCAAATCCGTAACCTTATGGAACTTCTGGAGTTAATCACAAAGATTAAGCCAAAAGAGAACGAGGTGAAAGTTCACGTCGTTACATCCAAAGATCCTGATGGGTTTAAGCACGAACAGCAGGAAGAAAACCTTCAGAAGATAAGTGAATCCGCTTTGGCCATAGGCATTTACTTAACATGGGATTATGCGAAGCAAAATAGTATCCATGCTCGCAGCATAACAACCAATCATGGTTGGAAGATATCACTAGACCGAGGACTAGATATTTTCCAACATTACGATATGAACGACGACCTAGCATTTGCAAATCGACTACAAGAAGCCAGACCGTGTAAGGCTTTTGAAGTTACGTTTTTGAGAAGTGAGAAGTAATAGCCAACTCAAAATTATCGCACAAGAGCATCCAACCTTATGATTGATTTCATTGTTTGTTTTGAACGCTCGCAGGGTATTCGCTCCTTATGAGCGAAATAATCTAGGATACTTTTTATAAACGAATCCCAGGTTGAAAATTATGCGCATATTAATTGATACGAATATCTTTATCCATAGAGAAAGTCAATCTTTAGTGCCTGATGCGCTGCAAGGATTGCTAAAGATTCTGCACAATTCTGATGTTAGGATTCTAATACACCCGCTCTCGATTAAAGAGATTGAAGGCAATCGCAATAGTAATCAAAAGGAGATATTGCTCTCCAAAATTGAGACGTATCCGCGGTTAGAGAGTCCGCCCGAGTCCAAAGAGGACGATAAGTTTCAAGCGATTGTCGGTGAGCCTACTAAGATAAACGACTATATCGATAATAGTTTGCTTTATTGCGTCCTTAAGAATGCTGTCGATTTTCTGATCACCGAGGATAAAGGGATACGAAAAAAAGCGGAGCGGTTAGGTATTGCGCACCGCGTTCTAAATATCGACGAGTCTTTTGAATACTTCAAAAAACAATTCACGGGAGTTGAAGTTCTAGCACCGCCCGCGTTAGAGGAGTTACCCGTACATAATCTGGATTTATCGGACCCGATTTTTGATTCACTCAAAGAAGACTACCCCGAGTTTTCGGAGTGGTGGGGAAAAATTAGTCGAGAGGGTAGGAAAGCGTGGGTTTATCAACGCGAGAATGAGTTGATAGGCGCGATTCTTATGTATAAAGACGAGAATGAATCAGTAGATTCAGAGCCGAGTTTGCCGGCAAAGCCTAGGATCAAGATATCTACCCTAAAAGTTACACACGTCGGATATAAAATTGGTGAGCTTTTCATCAAGATGTCGATCGATTTTGCTATCCAAAAAGGTATAGACGAAATCTATCTTACACATTTCTCAAAAACAAACGATGAACTCGTCGACTTAATTGAACAATTTGGCTTTCATAAAGTAGCCGTTAAAAAGACGGTGAAAGGCGATGAAGATGTCTTTGTTAAGAGGACAATATCTGATAGGAAGCTAGAACCAATTACTCTAATCGCTAAGGAGTTCTACCCCAGCTTTTATGACGGGGAACAAGTGAATAAATTTATAGTACCGATTTGGCCTGAATACCATGCGCGACTATTCCCCGACTATGGAACGAGACAACTGTCTTTGTTGGAGTACGGTGGCGATCTCTTAGCCGAAGGGAATGCGATTACAAAGGCATATCTCGGCCATCCGCGAGTAAAGAAGATGAGCGATGGTGATATCTTACTGTTCTATCGTTCAAGAGTGGAATCAGGAATAACGGCCTTAGGGGTTATCGAGGATGTTTATTATGATATAGCGAGCTCAGACGATGTCATTCGCATTGTAGGAAAACGGACGGTTTTTGATAGGGCAGGAATAAATGAAATGACAGAAAGTCCTGTTACAATCATCAAATTTCGTTTTCATTTTTATTTAAAGGATCGGTTGAATCCCAATGATTTACAGGAGATTGGAATATCAACAACAGCCCTCCAATCGATACTACAGATAAACCATGAGAATTATTTACAGATAAAGAAAAAAGGTGGGATTGATGAGCGTTTTACTGTCGATTAAGCCCAAATATGTAGAGAAGATAATCGATGGCGACAAAAAGTATGAGTTCAGAAAAGCCATATTTAAAGTCGATTGCCAAATGATTTACATATACGCATCTATGCCGGTTAAAAAAATCGTTGGTGCAATATTCCCGGGGCAGGTTGATGAGGACACCCCTAAAAACCTGTGGTTGAAATATAAAGATCTAGCTGGAATACAAGAAAACGAATTCTTCGAATATTATGCAGGGAAAGCAAAAGGTTTTGCTATAGAAATAGGGCAAGTAGGTTTATTTGAGAATCCTATCGATCCTCGGGAGTGTTTGCCGGATTTTTCACCCCCACAATCCTTTTGTTATGTTAATGATGAATTGCTAGAACGTCACGACTTAATAGTTGATGGTGACGTTTTTAAGCCTGATGTTATGCAGCGGTCTCTATTCGATATTGTTCAATCAGCAACGTAGTGTGATTAGCGACTTGTTAAAAGGGAGAAAAATTGAGTATTTTTTGGACGCAACAAGGCGCTTTCAGGCGAGTAGATTATGAAAGCGAAAATGACTTAGAGCAATCAATCCTCCAAGTTAAACGTGAGTTGTTTGGACTGAACCGTATTTACTTGGATGTGAAAAAGAAGTAAGCGTAAAAGTGTGTCCTGAAGAATGAATTGCACTGAAAGGAGAGTGAAGACGCAACTCATTCATGCTTTGTAAGAGATGAGGGAAGGCCCCTCGAAATCGGTATTCAGGTACAGGTTTCAAACCGCCTTTGGGTGCTGCAGTCAAAAGCTGTGGTACTGAGCGCAAACGGAAAAGGCTAATACATTAGTCAGGTGCGTGCCATGAAGCTGAACGAAAGTGAAGAACCGACGAAGCGTCGTTAATACGAATAATGCAGTCAAAACCAGGGGCTTTTTACACTGCTGGGATAAATCTGACGGAAACCTGATTACTGGTCAGGTGGCTGTCGGCGTAGAGGTTACAGGAGCATGGCACAGGCTCTTACAAGGAATCTTAATTGTCGATCAAATGCTATTGTGCTCCGCTAACAGATAAGCTTTCCGGCGTGTAGGCAGCAATATAATTGTTCTGCTAGAATAAACACGAGGGTCAAGTGCTAAGTAACTAGTGAACTTTAAACCGAGGATTATGTCGATAAAGATCGTTAGAAAGCTATCATGACCAACATTGTAATCGTGACAGAAAGCATAGACAGCGATGGCGTAGAATATGGCCCGATAAAGGGTGTACCAAAATCCGAGGACCCTATTGAGAAAGCTGTAGCCGTAGCAGAGGCAAGGGGCGCTGACTTTACTGGAATAACGATTAAGAGCAGCGATTACCACGATGGCTCGTCGTATGGATTTATCCTCGTCGGCCGACCAAATATCTATCTACAGGGCGTCGATTTAGCGGCAGATTGCGCGTGGTATTGTGACAAGATGCGAAGCCTTTATGAGAAATTAAGCGTGCATGAACCGCTTCCTGCCGAGCTGCGGCGCCGTTATAAGAGGCTAAGCGCTGATGAAGCTCTTGCTGATAGGTTGAATGATGTCGTAGAATCAATAGTAAGAACATTATTGCACGAATATTGCCACCTAAAAACACTTGATGCTACAGGAATTATCTAGAATTTGGTTTTGATAGCCGATTTACTGAGTATATAGACCATGTGGCCATAATGAGAAATGGTGGCCCAGAAGCGCTGCTTCAAATGAAACAACGCGACCGTTATGAAGCGATAGGCGAATGGATTGCAGAAGATTATAGGCTGCTTTTAGATCCAGACTCGCGTACCATAACTGCAATTCAATAACACAGGATTTAGTATATCCGTACCTAGCTGAGGACCGGCGCGATTATTTGAAAGGGGCTCTCGGATTATGAGAGACAAACGACCGAATTTGGATATCTCCTCTGAAGATATCGAGAGAATCAGAAAAGAAGTTGCCACCAGAGTAGAGAAGGGCATCCCCAAGAGTGAGGTCGAGAAGATCATGGCTCCGGCGAAGAAGAAAAAAGTAGGGGTTGCACACGCTGCCTCTAAGAAAATCAGCCAAGCTCATTTCTAGCGCGCTCTAGGCCTCAGCGAGGTTATGTTCTCGCATCTCTTATCATCATCGAGCTCCACTCAAGCTGCCAACACAAAGGGAGCGAGGTTACACCATGACCAAGGGATTGCATTTGCTAACGACTGGACTTAGCACTTGTCTTTCATAGCGCTTCCATCAGTTAAGATTTGCTCAAACTCGAGGGGTCAAAAAGGGGTCAGAACCCACATCACGCCATTCTCTTGGCGACAACCAGTGCATAATGGCCACTTCAAATGTGCAGGCCAGAGCACTGAAACACAAACCATTCAGGCTATTCTTAGCCACTGTAGCCACTCATAATCCCTTGGTCGTAGGTTCGAATCCTACAGGGCCCACAGCCGATCCTTGGTAGAGTGCCGGGGGTTTTTGTTTTGGTTGAGAATCCGTAGAGTCCGAGTAATGTCGCTGCGGTTTTTGTTATGACGGGGAGGTTGCATTATGCTGGCTTTAACGTTTGACGTTTAACGCGTAACGTTATAACATTAAAACCGATGATAAAATCATTCAAGGACAAAGAAACTGAAAAGGTCTACAGTCGGGAGGGCTCCAACAAGCTACCTCGGGATATTCAGCAGGTTGCGTTGCGAAAACTACGGATGATAAATAACGCCAAGAACCTTAATGATCTACGAATTCCGCCCGCTAATAGATTAGAGCGGCTTAAAGGAGATCGTGAAGGCCAGCTTAGTATAAGAATTAACGATCAGTGGCGTATCTGTTTTGTATGGCAGGGCGGGGATGCCTATGAAATCGAAATAACAGACTACCATTAGAAAGGGGTATCATGAAAAAAAAGCTACATTCGGTACATCCCGGCGAAGTACTCTTAGAGGAGTTTCTCAAGCCTATGGATATGAGTCAGAACAGGTTAGCTATAAACATCGGTGTGCCGGCGAGAAGGATAAACGAGATCGTTCTCGGTAAACGAAGCATTACCGCAGACACCGCGCTGAGGCTTGCGAGGTTCTTTGGCACCTCTGCTGAGTTCTGGCTCGGCCTGCAAGCCCAGTATGACCTAGATGTTACAGCAGAAGCGCTTGGGGAGAGGTTAGAGCGAGAAGTGAAGAAACGTGCCGATGCTGGATAAAATTATCGACTTATTTTGAAAACGTGATATTATATCACCGCAGTTCAGGCATACAATCTGCAGCCTTTCTTATCAATTCAAAGTTATTGATTTTATTATTTTTGGTAGTCGGATGGGGTTCGGAGGAATCTTCTTCTGGTCTAAGCCGGGGCAAGATGGTTATCGCATGCCTTTAAGACTGGAATATTTTGGATTTGCCGGCTCGAGGTGAAACTTAAATTTACCGCAAGCCTGGCAAGATTGTACTCTCGCTTTAAGCTCGACAGGAACCTGTACTCGCCACGTTTTACCACATTTTTCACAGCTAAGTTCTTTGACCAAGGGTGAAACCTCCAACGGCAAATAGTTTTAAAGAGTTGGTATTGGAGCGGATATGTTAGTCTGTCCGTCTTGCTGAGAACCCATAATCTGGAAGAGACTTTATAACCGCTATGAAGTGTTCCTCTGAGCCGGGTTCAAGCAGGTCAGCCATGTTGATGGATAGAACGGTTGTCCCAGAAGCGGTAAATTGTGGTGCACTAAGTGGCTTGCTCATAATGAACTTGATTTCCCGGACGGCTTTGGCATCATGCCCGGTTACAGCGACCCTGCCGTTGGCAAATTTGGCTTCAACTATGCCCAAGGCAGGCCTTCCCTTAAATCTATCAATCACAAACCTAGACATATTACCTCCAGCTCTTCTTTACATTATTTATTATTATCGGTATGAGGCGTAAGGGTCTTAACGATGTTTCTAGAAGCTAATGCTCAGTTTACCATTAAAATTAAAGAGCTGTTCAGCCGCTAAGATAACACTATCGTATATTTCTATCGCCGGCAAGGAAGTCCCGATCGATGAGGCCGAAATTCTGCGGGCGATAGAAGAGGCGGTTAGGTAAATTTCTCGAATTCACTAGACGAAACCCCTGCTTGATAGCGTATAATTAGTCAAACGACGGATACTCATAGGGGTACGGGTGTTATGGTGAAGAAAGTATTGGTTGCTATAAGCATCCTGTTTTTTCTAGCGGTAAATAGCATTGCTGCGTTTGTTATTGTCGAGCGACAGCATGAGATCGCTCAATTCAATTTTTTAGTCGAGCAGGCTAAGGCGCTTTCGCGGTTGGATGAGACGATTGCGAAGGATCTGGCGAATACAGGTGACAGCCGGGGGCTGGGTGTGGTTGAGGATGAGGCGCCGCAGATTAAGAGCAAGCTTGTCGACCGGTCCGTGGTGAATGATCTGCGCGCGCTTAAATCTAACCTGGTCTTGATTAGCGAGTTTCAGTATGAGCTGGCGCGGTTTGAGGGAAAGAGGAAGTCTGACAACCGCGATTCCAGGTCTGCGCTGGGAGAGAGCGAAAAAATGAAGGATGAGGCGTATGAGTTCTTTAAAGCCCATGAGCGCGTCAAAAAGGATATAGAGCGCTTCTGCAAGAAATGGAAGCTGAACTCGGGTGACTTTAAAATTAGGGGTAAATTGTTTTAAATTACCATAATTCGGTAGAGCGAGTGCAAATCATCTGAAGGTCTGTCCGCCGGAGTCGAATGTGTGGCTTATGTCGAAAAACTGGTCGGAGGGCACGGCACCCTCACCGCGTGACGTGATCGGGCATCCATATCTCAAGGGCATTGAGTTTTCCGGGAAGTTGCTTGTAAACGTCATAGAAGCTACTGGGAAAGAAGATAAACCTCTGTAAAGTTTAGCGCCTGCTAGATAATGGGAATTATCTAGCTAAATTCATTATTACCAAGCAAGGACCCTCTTGTTTATGAAGAGGCGCGGTCCGGTATAAAGGTATAAGACCCGGAAAAGGAGAGAAATGAATCATGGATAACAAAGTCTTATATAAGATAAGCTACGGCCTTTACGTTGTAAGTTCGAAGAAAGGGGATAAGCTCAACGGGCAGATCGCAAACGCGGTCGTTCAGATAACATCCGAGCCCCCCACGATTGCGGTTAGCATAAACAAGCAGAATCTTACCCACGAGTTCATCGCGGATAGTGGGGTGTTCATCGTTTCAATCCTGGCCAAAGAGGTTCCGATGACGACTATCGGGAACTTCGGCTTTAAATCGGGCAGGGAGCTGGATAAGTTCAAGGGTGTGAACTATAAACTCGGTACAAACGGGGCCCCGATTCTTGTGGATGATACCGTGGGATATTTGGAGGCTAAGGTCGTCGGCAGCCTGGATTGCGGGAGCCATACTATCTTCCTTGGCCAGATAACCGACGCCGAGGCGTTGAGTAATACCGAGCCCATGACCTACGCCTACTATCACGAGGTAAAACGAGGGACAGCTCCGAAGACGGCGCCGACCTATATCAAAGAAGAACCTGTAGAAGAACCAAAGACATTGGAGAAGCGCATGGATAAATATATTTGCACGGTGTGCGGATATGTATACGACCCCGAAGTGGGTGATCCCGATTCGGGTATAGCACCTGGAACCG
Organism: Candidatus Aquicultor secundus; assembly: GCF_002791875.1. Lineage (NCBI taxonomy): Bacteria > Bacillati > Actinomycetota > Candidatus Aquicultoria > Candidatus Aquicultorales > Candidatus Aquicultoraceae > Candidatus Aquicultor > Candidatus Aquicultor secundus. The sequence continues at coordinate 11,751 of NZ_PFNG01000097.1, forward strand.
CGTTTGAAGATATCCCCGACGACTGGGTGTGCCCGGTTTGCGGAGCCGGCAAGGCCGATTTTGAGAAAGCATAAAAAGAATATAAACCGATATTAAAAAAAGATTGAAGGGCTCACGATGAGCCCTTCAATCTTTATAGCGCAATTCCGTGAATTGATATTAGCGGCGTTTTAGTCTGTTCGCGAGGTCTTGCTGGTTTTCCTTGCTGCTCTTGCGAAGTGCTTTTAGTTGGTCTTCGATGCTTCTATTAAACGGTTTGTCCTGATCACGATTATCGCGACCATTGCTTGTCCTCGGTCTGTGTTCTGAGGGCTGTTCGCTGCGTGAGATAATCTTCACGTCAATCGCATTCTCACCCTTCGGTCCGCTGGAGACACTGTACTCGACGATATCGCCTTCGTTCAGGTTCTTAAAGCCTTCACCCTGGATAGCCTTGTGGTGCACAAATAAATCCGGGCCGTTTTCTTGCTCAATAAAGCCGAAACCCTTTTTGCTGCTAAACCATTTTACTTTACCTTGAGCCATTCTTTTCACCTCCAGGTGACCGGTACACCGTGCCCCGGTTTTTTCGTCCAACTCACGGCAGCAAGCGGTTGCCGTTACCCGACCATAATCATCTGGTGGTTATTTCAGATATAGTGGACTTTTATATTATCCACGATAGATGCACTTTTGTATAGAACCACCTGAAAAATCGCTATTGTTATGCTAGCAAAACTAGGCAATGGATGGCCGGCGATAGCTAAATACGCCGAATGGGCATATTGTGTATACGAGACGGCATTGATACTATGATTGGTACTATGGGCTTGCGGCCCTAGGGGGCAAGCTGATTACGAGGAGGGTCAATGAAACTCACCCAAATTACTGCACGAGATATTCCCGATGCCTGGTTCCAAGCGATCAACGCGGTTGTTAATGATGGGTTCGAATACAAGATCGATCGTGGGAGCTACCAGGGCTCGAAGCGCAGAGAGCTTGACTTCGTCACGATTCAAATAGAATACCCGGGCACCAAGCCGCTCGTGCCCGACATTCCGGCGCATCTCGGTCTTATCCCACCTGCTTCCGAGGAATACGTTCAGGATTATCTGAAATATCTTATGACCTCCGAGAAGCAAGAGAACGAGCAGTACACGTACGGCGAATTTCTAGAACCGCAGCTCTTCGAAGTTATACGCATGTATAAAGAAGACGGTCTCATGACCAACCAGGCATGTATGGCGGTTTGCGATACAAATTCCATTTATCTGGAAGATCCGCCGTGTCTGCGTCAGGTCGATACAAGGGTGCGCTACGGCAAACTTCACTTCTATGTGTATTTTCGCTCCTGGGATTTATGGGGCGGCTTCCCGGCAAACCTCGCGGGTCTGCAGATGATGAAAGAGTTTATGGCGAGCGAGATAGGCGTAGATGACGGGGAGATTATCGCTGTCTCAAAAGGGCTGCACCTATACGAGTATGCATGGCCGTTGGCGAATATCCGGCTCGGCAGGAAGTAAGTACTTAAACGGTGGGTTTAGGCGTGCCGCTTAAGGACCGGAATTGCAACGTCGTCGATGAGGTTTCCCCGCGTAAACTCTTCACAAAGCGGTTGCTGGTTCTGCTTGTTTTAAGTTCCGGCTAGCTATGCCGATAGCCAGTATTATGGGGAAATCACCAAACGATGCTAAGTTAATAGACTGGCCGTATATAAAGAAGTTGCTGCAGCCCGGAACGCAGGTTGACGTGCAGTTTAGCGATGCCGATGAGCCGTTGCCGTATACTGTTGTAATGACGCTCGACACGCCGCTTATCTTCTGCCGTGCAATTGAAGACGTACGCCTCCCCTTTGTTGAGGAAGGCGCGACCCCGATGATGTTCATCCCGGCCACGCGAGATCTTTGTTCACTCAGAGTGGTTATAAAACAGCAGGCCGACAATTGCGCATACCTCGCGCTAAGCCCGATTGCGAGCGCACAGATATTAAAGCGCAGGAGGGCAATCCGCATTAAGTCCGCCGATGATATCAGCTACCGGGTTCGTTTTGAAGGGAAGAGCAATATCTATAAAGGCATCGCCGTGCAGGATATTGGGCGCGGTGGAGTGGGGCTACTGGTATACGCGGCGAGTCCCATCCAGGAAGGCATGCAGGCCGAGATCGAAATCGTCCTGCCGCAGGCCAGCGAAAAAGCCTGCGCGACGGGTTCGGTCTCTTATTGCATTCAGCACGGGAATCTTGCACGAATGTACCGGATCGGTATCCGGTTTACGACGATAAGCCCGCGGGATAAACAAATGATCGCTATGTATATCGACAGCTCCCTTAAGGCCGAGAAATCCAGCATTACTTAACAAGTAGGGAGAGATAATTAAGGGGAGGTTAAAGAATGACGGAACAGACAGGTCTGACTGTACTTGAGGAGGATCAAATGGTGCTCCCTCCAAGGCCGGAATTTAGCGCAAACGCTTATATAAAGAGCATGGAAGAGTATGAGGCTCTTTACAAGAGGTCGATTGAGGATCCAAACGGGTTCTGGGCCGAGATAGCGGAAAAAGAACTCACATGGTTCAAGAAATGGGATAAGGTCCTCGATTACGATTTTAATAAGCCGTATATCAAATGGTTTCAGGGTGGCAAGCTAAACGCCTCATACAACTGCCTTGATAGGCATCTGGATACCTGGAGAAAGAACAAAGCGGCTATTATCTGGGAAGCCGACGATGGTACATCCAAAACTTACACCTACCAGCAGCTCCATCGTGAGGTTAACAGGTTCGCAAATGTTCTCAAGAAAAAAGGTGTAAAGAGAGGCGATAGAGTATCTCTCTATCTTCCTATGATTCCGGAACTTGCAATTGCGATGCTCGCATGTGCAAGAATCGGCGCAATTCACAGCGTGGTGTTTGGTGGATTTAGTTCCCAGGCCTTACGCGATAGGATCCAGGATTGCGAAGCGAAAGTACTCGTCGTAGCGGACAACGGTATGCGTGGCGGAAGGGTAGTACCGCTTAAGAAGAATTCAGATGCCGCACTTGAGCAGTGCCCGTCAATACAGAGCGTAATCGTCGTCAACAGGGCCGGCGATACCGAAATGAAGGAAGGAAGAGATACCTGGTGGCATGAAGAGATGGCCGCAAACGATATCTCTAGCTACTGCGAGCCGGAGCACATGGATGCTGAAGACCCACTCTTCATCCTCTACACATCAGGCTCGACCGGCAAGCCAAAAGGCGTTCTTCACACAACCGGCGGCTACACCCTCTACACAGCGCTTACATTCAGGTTGACTTTTGATTATAAAGAAGAGCAGACCCACTTCTGCACGGCAGATATCGGTTGGGTTACCGGACACAGCTATGTCGTGTACGGACCTCTGACATGCGGCGCTACAAGCATAATGTTTGAAGGTGTCCCGAGCTATCCGGATGCGGGAAGATTTTGGGATATAATCGACAAATATCAGGTTAATATATTCTACACGGCCCCTACGGCCATCAGGGCGCTCATGAAAGAAGGCGACGGCTGGGTTGAGAAATACGATCTTTCATCACTAAAGGTTCTCGGAACCGTCGGTGAGCCGATCAACCCGGCAGCGTTTATGTGGTACTACAATAAGGTCGGTAAAAGTAAACTCCCGATTGTTGATACCTACTGGCAGACAGAGACCGGCGGTTTCTTAATCACACCGCTACCCGGTGCAATGACATTGAAACCAGGTTCGGCGACAAGGCCGTTCTTCGGCGTCGAGCCAAAGGTCGTCAAAGAGGACGGCTCACCGGCCCCAGTAGATGAGCAGGGCTACCTGGTAATCGATAAGCCGTGGCCGGGAATGCTGCGCGGTACGTATGGCGATCCTGAGAACGCCAGAATTAAAGAAGTATATTTCAGCCGCTTCCCAGGCAAGTACTTCACGGGAGACGGCGCAAGGGTCGACAGAGACGGCGACTTCTGGATCACGGGACGAATTGACGATGTTATCAACGTATCCGGTCACAGGCTCGGCACGGCCGAGGTGGAATCGGCTCTCGTAAGTCACCCATCCGTAGCCGAGGCCGCAGTTGTCGGATTCCCGCATGACATTAAGGGCGAGGGTATCTACGCATACGTAACACTCAAAGACGGCTTCAAGCCATCGCCTGAGCTTAAGAAAGAGCTGGTAACCCACGTAAGGACCATCATTGGCCCGATCGCAAGTCCCGATAAGATGCAATTCGCACCGGGACTTCCGAAAACGAGAAGCGGTAAGATTATGCGGAGGATTTTAAGAAAGATCGCCCACAATGAGATTAGCGAGCTTGGCGATATCTCAACCCTCGCAGATCCTTCGGTTGTAGAGTCACTCATAAAAGAGCGCCTCTAATAACATAACTCGATAGCATTTATCAAATAAAAGGGCCGGTTTGAAAGAAACCGGCCCTTTTATTGTTCATTGACTCCTGACTCCGCTCACATTTTATGTTTTGCATTCGGCGTTTCGGGAATTATAAATAAAAAGGAAATTTTTGTGCACAGTTTTATCAGAGGTGATTTATAGTTGCAAGAAAAACAATTGAACGATTTAAGCATACGGAGGATGATGGTTAACAACGTAGACATGATCGTTGCTGGCGGGGAGTGTGATATTTGTTCGGTTCAGCTTCTAAAGGATGAGATCGCTGAAACTATTAACGAAGGAAACAAAAAACTTATTGTTGATGTGAAGAAACTGAACTATTTAGACAACAGTGGTTTGGCCGCAATTCTGTGGGCACGGCATAAGATTGAAGAAAACGACGGGAGGCTTGTGGTCGTAGGGTTAAATGGAAAATTCAGGCGCAAGCTCAGCTCATTTGGCAATCTCCTCAGCATCGTTTCCTCTGTGCGGGAAGCGCTCGGAATTCTTAGTAAGAGCGGTTTAAGCTACAAACAGACTTCTAATTTCTAACAAGCTCTTAGAAAACAAGGAAAACAAGGAACATGGAGATTAAAAGGCTAGTGGCTCAGGGGAGCATAATCGCCCTGAGCCACTAGCCGTATGTGCCTAAAATCTTGTGTTTTTGTGTTTTAATTATGCAGCATCAAAGAAATAATCTTACACGCTTCGGCCCTTGTAGCGCGGTTTTGTGGTCTGAATGTGCCGTCCGTATAGCCGGAGAGAATGCCGGTCTCTCTTAGCGTTGAGATATACCCATCCGCCCAATGCCCGCTGCAATCCGTGAAGCCGCTTGGGGTACTCTTCAGGTTCATGTTTTTAGCGTTACAAATCATCTTGCATATCTCTGCCCGCGTCACATAATTGTTCGGCTTGAAAACGTCGCCCGCGTATCCGTCGGTTATGCCGAGTTTTTTGGCCTTTTCTATGTAGGCTGATGCCCAATGTGAGACCGTATCGTTGAACGACGGAAACACATTCGGATCCGGTTCTTGGCCCAGCGCTGCGAGAATCATTTTACAGAATTCCGCGCGGGTTATGTTGTTTTGAGGCTTAAAGCTACCATCGCTGTAGCCGTTTACAACGCTGCTATCAACAAGAGACATAACATCCGCATAGAACCAGTCTCTCGACCAGATATCGTTGAAATTGGTTGAAGCCGAGTTATGTGTGGGTTCTACCTTATCGCCCTCAACGACGGTTGTTGATTCCTTAGACCCATTATCTTCAGAGCCGTCACCGGAACCACCTGAGCCTCCGCCAGAGCCACCACCGGAACCACCGCTGTCATCGCTACCTATTTCATATGTAGCAAAGCCGTCATCGGGGACCGAATCGAAAATCTTATAAGTGCTGTCATCAAAAACGCACATAGACCAGTTGAACTTCGTTATATTTCCGAGAAAACTTGCCGGAATCCGGGCAATTATACTTGTGCCATCCGCGGTTTGAGTAACCTCTTCCGATCCGCCAAACTTTGTATGACCATCATGTACCGTGGCAGTGAGTTTGCTGATGCCGTTCTCCTCGAAATAAATTATCTCAACAAGACGTTCTATCCCGGGAAGATCGGGGATACCCGTATCGGCGTTCTGGTCGGTATCAATAAAAAAGCAAATGTGCTGGTTGGCAAGAAGGCTTTTATTAAAGGAGTCATAGGCTTTTACCGTAAACTCCACATTTGGGCCATCATCGGCGATCACCACTTTTTCAACATCAATCGCATATATCCCCTCCCTAGCATCGGTCCATTCAGCTTTGTTTTGTGGTATTATCTCTTGTTTTGAATATGTTGCGCCTATGGCCGGCGACCCCAACAATGAGCCCGATAGTAATAGTGTGAGTAGTGTGGTTGCACATAGTAAAACTAACTTTCTTGTCATATAATCTCCTCTCAAAGCTGACTCTCTAAATTGAGTGATCGCCCTTCGCTCGGTTAGATGGTAACCAATTGAAATTTGCTCAAGACCAGGCTTATTACCAGCATGTATGCTAATAACGCCTCGCCTGCAGGGCGGTCCGTTCTACCCCGAGCTACTAGCTTTTACCCGGAGAGAGGGTTTTTAAACTGTCCGACACAAAAGCTGCACTATCGGATAGGGATGTTGGAAGTAAACGCGTAAGGCATTGGTTATTACGGAAGCTGGAAGTTACTGTTAAAATATCGATAAAAATGAGAAACCACATGGTTGGATAATAATTAAAACTGCGTTATACTAAGAGCGAATTCTAAAACACGTGACAGCGGTGCTTAGTGGTCCCTTTTGGGAAACTTCGCACATAGTCTGAGCAACAGGTTTTTGCTAAAATGTAAGCAACCATCTAAGATGGATTAGAAGAGGTGAATTGTTTGTGAAAAAAAAGGTCATAATTGCAGTGATCGTCTTAGTGGCTATCGGCGGATTGATTTATGCAAGATCGAGGGCCATAGACTACTATAGTCTGCAGACGGCTATCGCTGAAGCTAAGGGCGATTTCCCAAGGGCGATAAATAGTTTCGATAAAGTTGTTCTTCTCAGCCCCAGGGATGCAGCAGCGTTTGTTTATCGGGCCAGGCTTTATTTTAATAACGGCAACACCAATGCCGCCATTGATGACCTTAATACGGCAATAAATATCGATAAGAAAAATCCGGAAGCCCACTTTGGAATATCGTTAATCAGGCTGCAGGAAGGCGATTTGAAGCAGGCCGTAAAAGAACTCGATCTTGTGATCAAGGAACGTCCAAAATGGATCGAAGCGTATCTTAGCCGCGAGGTCGCTTACAGGAAGCTCGGTGATAAAGACAAAGCGATCAAGGATCTTAAGCAGGTTTTAAAGCTTGAGCCGCAAAATCCGGCAGCGCTTAATTCGCTACGAGCCTTAGAATAGAATTTAATAAGAATTCGAAATAGCCCACCAGATACTGGTGGGCTATTTCTTTTAGTGTGCGCCCGGCATGGGCGATAGCTTGGCGGTGAAAGTCCGCTATGGGCTTGGCAGTGGGAACCATTAGCCAAGGGCAAGGGTGTCCA
>NZ_PFNG01000197.1:0-246 GCF_002791875.1 Candidatus Aquicultor secundus
CATCGGCAACCATCGTGCGGAATTTATAGATGTAAAACGGCTTTTCCCCCTGGCCGACCCGCTGCTGTTTATAGACGATGGGCCCGGGAGAGGTAAGTTTAATACCGGCCGCCACGAGCAACATTACGGGAGACGCCGCGAGCAATCCAAGAAACGCCGCGACCACGTCGGTAAACCTTTTTATAAGGTACACCCAGTTCGCCGCAGGCTCGCGCGTCAACTGCACCAGGGGTATATCGCTAAGTA
>NZ_PFNG01000197.1:283-1128 GCF_002791875.1 Candidatus Aquicultor secundus
AGCGTTTCTCTATGGGCTATCGGTGACGCAACGATTACGCGGTCGATATTGCGGGAGTGAATGAGAGGTATAAGGTCGTCAAGGGTACCGATAACACCGGCCCCATCCACGCTGCTGCCGACCAGGTTCTTATCTTTGCAGATAACGCCGACAACTTCATAGCCCCACTCCGCACGGTTCTTAAGCTCTCTAATAATCTCAAGCGCGGGCTCACCCTTGCCGACGATAAGAACCCGCTGCGTAGGCCATTTAATCTTAAAAATGCGGGCGGCGGCAATACGCCAGCCGCTCATAAAGAGTATCTGCAACAACCAGGCCAGGATAAAAACCGGCCTCGGGAATGAGAAAAACCTGAAGAAGAACGTTAAAAATACATTAAGGATCAAACCCAGCGTCGCGGCCTTGATGATGCCGGAGGTGATATCCCAGCTATCCCCCGCCTCTTCAACGTTGTAGAGGTCGTAAACGTAGAGCGCGCCTATCTGGGCCAGGGTGATAAAAAGCGCAAGACTGGTATACGCCTGGAAGTTAAGGCGCGGCAGGGCGCCTTCAAACCGCAGCAAAAACGCAACGATAATCGCCACATTGATTAGAACCGCATCGTTTATTATAGAAAAAATAACCCACTGTTTCCGACTCATAGTTGCCTCTTGCTCGCGGCCATCCGCAATCTACGTGCTCAACCCTACATCCAGGACCTGTGCCCAGGACGGCTAGCTGGTTGTAAGCACCTCCCGGTACGTTTCAAGCACCCGGTTAAACATTGTGTCCAGGGTAAACTCGCGCTCAAAGCGCTCTTTTGCCTGCCTGCCCAACCTCAAACGAAGCTCGTCGTCACGGAACAG
>NZ_PFNG01000018.1:0-4674 GCF_002791875.1 Candidatus Aquicultor secundus
CACCTTTCCACTTTCCAATTAGATTTCTGAATAATTCAATCTATTTTCCATTTTCTATTTTCAATTCTCTACCAAGAAGGGTATGTACTAATCAAACTCTTGATTTCCAACTGGGGTGTGAGGATCGTGGAGAGGTATGAGATTGCTATAATCGGTTCGGGACCGGCCGGCTATGTAGGCGCTGTTACGGCAGCGCAAGCGGGCGTTCCCGTATGCATCATCGAAAAAAGTGATTTTGGAGGGGTCTGCCTAAATATGGGCTGCATACCGACAAAAGCGCTGGTCGCGTCGGCAAAAGCGCTGAGAAACGCGCGGCGTGCGGGTGAATACGGTATCGATATTGGGGGTACCATTCAAACATCACTGGAAAAATTGCAGGCTCGAAAAGACCGGGTGGTCGATATCGAGAAGCAGGGTCTGGTTAAACTGGTAGAGAAAAGCGATGTGCAGATAATAAAGGGGCATGCCAGCTTCAAGGATACAAATTCTCTTAAAATCAGCGGCTCTGACGGAGAGAAAACGATTTTCGCAAAAAACATTATTGTAGCCACCGGCTCTAAACCCCACGCATTGTCGTTTTTACCCTACGACGGGGTCAAAGTGCTTTCAAGCGATGATCTTTTACGCCTTGCTAAGCTGCCCGACTCGATGCTGATTATCGGCGGCGGCTACATCGGCTGTGAGTTCGCTTCCATTTTCTCGGCGCTCGGCACAAAAATCACCATCATCGAGGCACTGCCGAGTCTCCTTACGGGTACCGATGAAGAGGTCTCCACCATCCTGGCCAGGGAATTTAAAAAGGTCGGCATCGATGTAAGAACAAATAGCACGCTTGTAGGAACTAAAGTTGAAGACAAAGTCGAAGCGACCATCGAAGATGGAACCGTCTTTACCGCAGATATCGCACTGGTCGCCATCGGTCGCGTCCCTTCAACCGGTGGCGTTGACCTTGAGAAAATAGGCGTCGAGACCCTTCCGAATGGTGGTATTAAAGTAAACAATCAGATGATGACGAATATACCCGGTATCTATGCGGTCGGAGATGTCATCGGCAATCCGATGCTGGCTCATGTCGCCTCTGCCGAGTGCAAAGTTGCGGTCGCAAACGCCCTTGGAAACCGCTACATGATGGACTATACGGTTATCCCAAGCGGGATATACACATACCCCGAGATCGGGAGCGTCGGTATTACCGAAAACCAGGCCAGGGACATGGGTATGGATGTTAAAATCGGCCGTGTTCAGCTTCGTAGCCTGGGAATATCGCACACCTCGGGTGAAATCGCAGGCATAGCCAAAATCATAACCGATGCCATATCGGATAGAATCGTAGGGGCTCATGTCATCGGCGATCGCGCCACCGATATTATCCACGAGGTGGCTGTGGCCATGTACCAGGGGATGACGGCATCCGCCCTCAGTATGGTAATCCATGCCCATCCGACGTTTTCCGAGCTTATATCCGAAGCCGCCCTGGACGTTAACGGCGATGCGAAAAACTTATTCTCTTGACCATATCAGCAGAATAGGCATATCGGTTCGACGAAGAAGCTCTTTTACGGTCGTGGCGCGCTCGGCCTCGAGGTGACCGTGCCAGCCAAGGGCTATCAGCTCATCGCCGTTTTCCTGAGCGAATTTGAGCATAACATCGCCGGTTCACCCTCGCGCTCATAGAGCCTTAAGGTCACCTCCGGCGGTCGCTGTGCATAGAAACGCTCAACGAACTCCTGAGCCCAGGCGGGCCAGTCGTATCGCGGGTAATCCACATAACGGGGCGGCGTAATCGTACCCGGCTCACGGGAAGGTCTCTCGCCGACAACCCCGATGTTGAGCACGTCGACCTCGGCATGAACACGCTTTGCGAGGTTATATACCTGGATCATGACGGCCGCGGCGGTAGGCGATCCGTCTTGCGGCACCAGCATTTTTTCCGGTTTCCACTGGGGGTCGGGTAGATGAGCGATATCAGGCCTGATAACCAAGACCGGATTAATGGCCCGCTGCACTATCCCCATAGCGGTACTTCCCAAAAGGTGCTCTTTGTTAAATGTCCACCCGTGGCTGGACATTACGATCATCTGCGTATCGACGCAGGCAGCAAAACGAAGGATTTCGTCAACTACATCCGCTCCCCGGATCTGGTGCAGTGAGAAATCCCTTACTTCAATCTGCCCTATTTTAAGCTTCTTAACCAGGTCTTTTTCAGATAACAGCTCATCGGTTACATGAACGATGTAAAGCACGGCCCCCATGATATTCGTCATGGCCTCGGCCGCGCCCAACGCTTTTACCGAAATTTCAGATCCGTCAAGAGGTAGAATAACCGCCGGTCTGTTTCTCATGCTACACCTTCTTGCCCCTTCCCATCGATATCGCGCCAGGTAGTGCCATCCCATTCAGACCTGTATGTCGCACCTGGCCTAAGCGTTTGCAGCTGACGGCCGTAAATTCCGACCCTGACCTCATTTGCATGCCCGATGGTAATAGTAATTTGTTTGTTTCTTTCAACATCGAAGTCGATATGATTGTTGCGCCAGATGAACGCAAACTTCATCCGGTCCCATTCTTCCGGAAGCTTTGGATCTATATAGAAACCGTCCTCTTCGGCTCGCATACCCGTAAATCCCATAATTAGTTGCTGCCACAGGCCTCCCAGGGCGGCCGCATGGACTCCTCCGGCCGCGCTACCCATGTTGTTGGCCAGGTCGATCTGAGCTGCCTGGCGGAAGTAACGCATAGCCATATCCATCCTACCGAGCCGTGCCGCAACAAGACCGTACATACTTGGCGACAGCGAACTACCGTGCCCGGTGCGGCGCTCGTAATACTCAAAGTTTTCCTTAATAACGTCTTCGCTAAACTTGTTTTCTAACAGATAAAGGAGCATAACCACATCCGCTTGCTTCACGAGCTGCGACGCGGCTGTCTCTTCCCTGCCAAGAATCGAGTCGAGTGGGGCGGTTCTCGGTTCGAACTTATAGACATCGATATCCTTCAACTTAAAGAAACCGTCGAACTGCTCGATAAGGTTTCCGTGATTCATGTCGATATACATGTGCTCGGAAACATCCGCCCACTCAATCAGCTCGTTCTCGTCAAGAGCGATCTTTTCTTTAAGCGCAAGCCACTTCTCAGGATGGTGGCTCTTCAGATAGTTGATGGCGTCTACGGCCCTCTCTATATTCCAAACCGCCATCATATTTGTATAGGTGTTGTCGTTTACAATCTCATGGTACTCGTCCGGGCCCTCTATGTTGAGGATACGATAGATACCGTCATGCTCTTCGACACGGCTTACCCAAAACCGGGCTGTTTCAATTAATATTTCTGATCCGGCGTTCACGATGAAGTCCTCATCCCGCGTGGCGATCCAGTATTGCCACACACCGTAAGCGATGGCGCAATTGATATGTTGCTCAAGTTTGCCTGAGAGAATCAGGATTACCTCGCCGTTTGGCGCGATTACGCTTTCCGGGGTCATCTCCTCACCGGTGCTCGTTGATTCCCAGGCGAACATGGCGCCTTTGGCGCCCATGTCTTTCGCTTCCTGTCGTGCAGCATCAATCGTATGGTAGCGGTACATAAGCATAGCCCTCGCGGTTGCCGGGTGCGTGTAGATAAAAAATGGGATCATGAACATATCCGCATCCCAGAATATATGGCCCTTGTAGATTGTGCCGGTAAGGGTTCTGGCGCTGATCGATACGCGCTCATCAAAACCGTTGCCGGCGATTATTAAATGGTATCCCGCGAAATTGGCCCATAACTGTGCATCCCGGTTGCCGCCAATCTTAATGGCCGTATCTTCCCAGCGTTTCGCCCAGGCCTCTACATGTGCGAGGAGCATATCATCAAAACCGCGTCCCGCATATGCGTTGACTTCGTCGCTTGCCTTTTGCGCGGGATTGCCCGTGTCTCTGGTGGTATAGATGCCGACGAATTTATCGATTTCTATTTCCTGGCCCTCGTCGGCCTGCCATCTCCATTGCTCGCTGGCACCGCATTCGTTGATAAATGTGCGATAGTCGGGCTTTAGCATACCGCCCCTTACCACGCTTAGCTGGGCTTCGGCGATTTGAATATCGGTAAGCTCGGTTTTCGCCACCACAATGACGCCCCGGTCGCCGTCCAGACTGCGCTTTTCGATAGGCTCGGCTGCAAGGCCGGCTTTGCGACAGAGTTCAATACCCGTCTCAACGCGTATTTCTCCCCTGTAGTTTTCTGGGACAACACGAATCCTGAGCGCCATTGCATGGGGCTCTGCAAGTGACGCAAACCTCGAGAATCGTATTGACGTTATGCGGCCCTTTTCGCCTCTGTGACGCCACTCTCGGTGCATAACTCCTTTTCCCATATCAAGGATACGTTTGTGACTAAGTATCGTCCGCTCATCCATCGTAAGTTCTTGACCATCCACATATATCCTGGTAAACACCCAATCGGCTATTATGGAAAGCTCTTCGATCTCACCCGGAGCGGGCCTGGCGTAAACGCCTGCCAACAAGGTTGCGGGCTCGGAACCCAGATCTTGCTCCTCGAGCGAGCCACGGGTGCCGAGGTATCCGTTTCCAACGGTAAAAATGGATTCGACCTCACGCTCGCGTAACGGGTCGTATCCATCCTCGACGATTAGAAACGTCGGGTCGTCTGTTACGCAAAGCTTCTTGTTTAGTT
>NZ_PFNG01000171.1:0-4539 GCF_002791875.1 Candidatus Aquicultor secundus
CAGGCTGATATATCCGGTCTAGGAATTTGTGCTGGTAAAGCGCTTGCAATCTCTGATTGCAAGCCGACGTTGTGCTGAAAAACAGCCTCTCGATCTGATCACGTCTTAGGAAGCGATTTTCATAAACGGCTAAAATAATCGCAATGTCTCTTGCCTGCAACACCATGCGCTGAAAATCTTTGACTCTTCTGTTTCGTGGCAATCTGGCCATCCGTAATCCTTTCTTTATTTTGGTTTTTAACTATATAAATCTTCTTCCTTTTAAGAAAATCGACGGAAGGAGGGGTCGGGGGAGGAATGCCGTCGATTTTCGCATCGCCGGCGCCTAACGCCGGCTACCCGCGTTTTGCCCCTGAGGAACGAAGGGGTGGAGCGAAGCGGAAGTCGAAGACCAAAAGGCGGGTAGCCGGGGTTCGAAGCCATGTCCCGAAGGGCAGGGATTTGAGCACCGGCGATGCCTGGTTATGAGCGGCTCGATGCCCGAATGACCAGCCTTCCTCCCCCGAAAACCCTCGTCACCTCCCCTCAAAATTGATTTTTAAAATGTTTGTTATCTCTTCTTGCTGTCACAAACCAGGGGTAATGCAGGACTTTCTGCAAGAGGTTTTTTCTTATTCGGCCTTCCTCTTCCGGCTGGCTTTTGCGTTTTCCCTTTTTCTGCTTGCGCTTTCTCGATTTCCTCTTGAGCTAGGAGATCTTCGGCAAGCTCAATAAAAGCAGAAACGAGTCTTGGAAGATCCGCCTCTAATTCTTTTTTGCTTTTGAGCTGTGCGTAGAACTCCATCTTTAACCTCTTGCTTTACCCCTTGCCTAAAATATCATAAAAATATGATATTTTAGGTGAAAAAAATAATCGCTGCTTGAATTTGCGATATCACTGCTTAGCGAATTATTTGCCCTTGCAATTACGGTTGACAATCAACCGTTGTTACCATAATATTATAAACGTGTGATAGCCGTCAATATGGCAATTTACCAAAATAACCAATAGTAAGGATATCAATCATTTGTAAGAGTGCCTATAAACAAGCGTTTGATATCACATTAATATGATAAGGAGTTTGTTATGGGGTTCGGAGACAAACTAAGAGCCATAAGACTTTCAAAAGGGGTCACCCAAGAAAAGATCGCTGAAAAACTCGGCTATACGACCAATAGTTATGTCAGCTCGGTTGAGAATAACAAGTTCATTCCAGCTGAAGATAAGCTAAAAATCTGGGCTCAAGTCTTGGAGATGCCTTGGGAAGAGATGCAAAGTCTTCTTCTCGATCATGAGTTTGAAGAACTGGGTATCAGCGATCCTGGTTTTCAGATGATGCTAAAAGACGTTCCGAGCATGACTTATGAAGAGAAGCGCTCAATCTTAGGTGCTTACCAAGCCGTGCTTTTAGCGAGAGCTAAGAAACTAGAGAAAGACGATTAATAATTAAGCGAGACATAAATGAATATCGCCAAGCGCAAAGCTTTAGAAATAGTAAATCAATATGGAAGTAACCTTCAAGATATCCTCGATGCTGAAAGCATCGGAATTATTGAGTATCCCCTCGTGGATAGGCTCAAAGAACTCTATTTTGGGGATTTTATTGTTTTAAAGGTAGGCTTGCCGGAATCAGAGCGTAAAGAGTTAATCGCTCACGCTCTGGGCCACCATTTCCTTCATGCTGGAAATCATCTAGCTGCCTCTAGCGGTGCGTATTCCTGGGATAAGCTTCAGGAAAGACAGGCTGAAGTTTTCGCCGCCTACCTTCTCATGCCAAAACTAAGGCTTACAACGAGGCATTTCCAAACGTCAATATCGAACCTTGTTGAGGACTACGGCATTACGGAAAAGTTTGCTGGCTTTCGGTTGAAATTATTAGAAGCATATAAGCAATAAGGGATATAATTATTGGCACATTTTTAATCTGATCAAGTCAAAGATGTACCAGCATATAAAACTATTGACAATTTCAGACGATACACCATAATAGTGGTGTAAACACACCACAATAGTGGTAATAGGAGACAAACAATGCTATATACATTTATGCCATCAAAAACAAGAATAAAATTACTGACGCTTTTCTTAAACCACCCGGATGAGCGCTTTTACTATACCGATTTATATAAACGACTTGATATTGCCCACTCTGCCTTGCAAAAAGAGCTTAAGAAGCTCGTTGATGTTGGTCTTCTAGAGACAGAAAAGGAAGCAAATGTTCGCTACTGTTGGGTAAACAAGAAATTCCCCATTTACGAAGAGCTAAAGAGCATTATCTTAAAGACGGTCGGCCTCGCTGACGTGCTGCACGAAAAGCTTGCTGAAATCGGTCACGTTGATTTTGCTTTTATTTATGGCTCGGTAGCGAAAAACCTTGAGAGTGCCCGCTCTGATGTAGACCTGATGATTATCGGAGACCCAGACTTAGACGCCTTAAACGATGTTGTAAGCGTCGCCGAGAAGGTCTTGCGGCGAGATGTTAACTATACGGTTTTTGGGCCGGAAGAATGGAAAGAGCGCGTTCATAAGAAAGACTCGTTCGTCATGGATGTCTTAAAAAACAACAAAATATTCATAATAGGAGGTGAAGATGAGCTACGAAGAATTGCTTAAGCAAAGAATTATTGAACGAACTGAGGTAACCCAAGAGGAAATCGCTGACCTTTTGCGGGTGGCGAGACGCGATATCAATACTGCCCAGAGAAACCTTATCGACCATGATTTAGATTGGGCGTTTGCTATCGCCTACAATTCAATCCTTCAGCTTACCCTCGCCTGGATGAATCATCTCGGGTTTAGGCCGAAGGGTGAAGCAAAACACGCCAACACCTTTACGTTTTTAGAAGAAGCGCTGCCAAAAGAGCGCCAGCCGATGATTAAACGGCTCCAGCGCATGAGACAAAAACGAAATGCAACCATCTACCGAAAAGCTGGCCTCGTGGGTGAAAAAGAAGCCCGTGACGTTATCGACTTTGCGGGAGAGTATTACAAAGAGATCGAAGCAATATTACCTGAATATATCGTCAAGCTATCATATAAAGAGGATTAGTAGCATGAACTGCCTTATTTATCTGCGCGTATCAACTAAAGAGCAAGCTGAGACCGATGAAAAAGAGGGATACTCTATCCCCGCTCAAAGAGAAGCTTGCGTTCGGTATATCAAAGAACGTGGCTGGAACTTGGTGGATGAGTATGTAGATCGTGGAGAGTCTGCCCGCTCTGCCGATAGACCCCAGCTTCAAGAAATGCTTTCTCGCGTTAAAAAAGACTTAAACGTTGATGCGGTCGTGGTTCACAAAATTGATCGTCTTGCCCGTAACATGGAAGACCATGTTGCCATTAAAGCAATTTTAAAGCGCAAGGACGTATCTTTAATCTCGGTGGTTGAGAATATCGAGGATACCGCCTCTGGTCGCTTAGTGGAAGGAATACATGCGTTAATGGCTGAGTTTTATTCAGCTAACCTGGCAAGCGAAGTTAAAAAAGGTATCGCTCAGAAGGCTAAAAACGGCGGCTGGCCCACCAAAGCTCCCTTGGGATATAAAAACGAGCGAGTAAAGATTGAAGGCCGAGATATCGCCAAAGTTGTGATCGATGAGGAAAAAGCGCCATACATAAAGAAGGCATTTAAGCTTTATGCTACCGGAGACTACTCCTTAACCGAGCTGTTAGAAATCCTCACTAAAAGCGGCTTAAGAGGAATGAGTACTAAATCCTATTCGGAAAGACCAATCAGTAAATCCCAACTTGCCACAATACTGCAAAATAAGTTCTACACCGGTATTATCCCATGGAAGAACATGGAGTTTCAGGGAAACCACGAGCCGTTAATCTCAAAGGAGTTGTTTGAAAAGGTTCAAGAGGTTTTAAGAATCAGGGATCAAGCCGGTGAGCGAAAGCGCACACATCCGCATTACTTAAAAGGAACCCTCTATTGCGGCGAATGCGGCTCTAGAATGTCTACTACCCTTGCCAAAGGCCAATACACTTACTTCTACTGCCTCGGACAAAAGAGACATAACGGCTGCAAGCAAAAATACGTCCTGGACGCTGACGTAGAAAAAGCCATCGATCAATTCTACAAAGACATCCAGCTCCCCAAAGAATGGGCTGATAAGATCATTACCAATTCTAGAAAAGAGCTGGCGGAAAAAGAGCTCTACATATTAAAAGAAAAGGAATTTCAAGAGAAGCGGGTTTCAAAGCTTAACCGAGAGCGCCAAAGGCTTTTGGATGCCTATCTAGCTGAGGCTATCGGTGTTGATCTTCTTAAAAAAGAGCAGAATAGAATTGCCGGTGAGCTATTTGAGACAGAAACGAGATTGGGTGTCCTATCTGCTAGAAATGACCACTTTGAGAAAGTAATTGAGCTGTCGATAGAGATGGCGACAAAGTGCCACTTTGCCTACACGAAGGCGCTGCCAAAAGTAAAAAGAAAGCTTAACCAAGCGTTCTTCAAAAAAGTGTTCTATAAAGACGGAAAGGCCAGCACTGATGAGTTTGCTGAGCCTTTCGATGCTTATTTCTCTTCGAGTTCGAATAAGAACTCCCTGGTCGGG
>NZ_PFNG01000205.1:0-18715 GCF_002791875.1 Candidatus Aquicultor secundus
ATTTGAAATGGCATCGACTGCTACCTGTTGTGACAGCAACCCTGAGGCTGATGTCCATAATGCTGTGATCATACTACCCTCCTTTAATCAAGTCCTCATATACATTTTGGACAAAGGACGGGTAAGGTTAGTTGACTTACGTAGATGTTGGGGATGTTCCGCCTCGATCATTCGGCGGGTGTGAGACCTCCGTTTCCGGTCCAGCCTCTTGCCTTAACTATCCTACCCTTCCAACATCGTTTACTGCCTTACCCAATATATCGTCCTGACTCTTCAGCACACGCTGATTCGCTTCGAAGGACCGCGCGATCGCCATCATATCGACCATCTCGCTTGTCGCATCGACATTTGATCCTTCAAGGTACCCCTGCCTTACAATCACGCTAGCCTTCGTTCCATTTGAGCTAGCCGCAAAGGTGTTGCTTCCGGCCTTCTCCAGGTTTCCCGGGGAAAATTGCCTGATTTTCAAGGTATCCGCATATGCCCCATCAACGTATACCTTGCCTGCCTCGTCAACGAATACCTCGTTGCCGGTGATTCTGATCGTCCCCTTTTCTCCCAGTACCAGATGGCCGTCTTGGTCGGTAATCCTGCCATAGCCATCTTTAGTGAAATTGCCGTTTCTTGTGTACATCTCGCCGGCCGGTGTTTGGATTGCGAACAACCCGTCTCCCGCAAGCGCAAGATCCAGCTTTGCGCCGGTTTGCCTTAGCACACCATTGGTGTTAATAAAACCGGTCCTGCCAATACCGACACCCATGCTTAACGAACCAATAGGGGATTGTGTGTATTTTGCGCCGACACTCCGTTCCTGGGCATAAATAAGCGCCTCTGGAAACGATGTGATTGAGGCATAATCCCTTTTAAATCCTGTAGTGTTGGCGTTTGCAATGTTGTTAGCAATAACGTCCTGCTTGGTCATGAGAGCTAACATTCCGGTCGCTGAGGCATACAATCCTCGTATCATCTCACACCCCCTTTACCATAAAAGTGCTACTTCCTGCTCTTGCTCTATCTATCCAACTGCCTTCTTTGGATGGATAACCCTCAGTTCGTCTGATATTACCTGCTCTCTTAGAGCAACGCTTACTTCTATATCGCCGGCTTCACTCATTAAAACGATGTATAAGCGCTGGATATCAATGGTCGATATTAAAACCTTTGTACCAACGATAAGCGTCGGTGGTGTAACGGCAAGATTTGCATAGTCTTTGCCAAACTTGACCGTCGCAAGTCCCGTAATCATGTTGCCGAGTTCACTAATGGCGCTTTGCGCAAGCCCGTCAAGTAACGGAACCGGCTGGCCCATCATCTCTGCTGCGATCTTTTTAGCGACCTTGGCAGACATTCCGTAGATCACCTGGCCATGTATCTCGCCGGTGACACCTATAAGAACGCTTACTTCCTGAGACGTTAACGAAGACTGCTGGACCGACAGAGGCCCTTTCCCAAGTTTTAAATTAGTTTCCGTTTCAAAGACCTCGAATGCGGCTTCGAGAAACGGGTTTACAAATTCAACTTTTAGCATTCTCAATTCCCTTCTCTTTTTTATGTCTCGACCAAACGTAAGTACGGCTTAAGCTAAAATTTTCTCGATTTCCTCTGTAATGTTATATGCTGCAAAAATTAGATTATCGATCTCCGGCTCATCGAGTTTCAGTCTATCAAGTGCTTCTTTTTTAAGCGGATAAAGCATACCGTCGCTTCCAACCCCTAAGCCAAGGCTCAAGCAGATGAAATCCGCTACGTGGACGATTGCCGTCAGATCCATATCTTTCCTAGCGCGATCCGGCCTGTGATGGCAGCGAATCGCCTCAACGATCTTATCGTTGAAGTTCCATTTCTCGGCTACTTTTGAGCCTATGTCTTGGTGGTCGAATCCCAACACCTGTTTTTCGGCCTCTGCGAATGAGAGCCCCTGCGAGCCCGAGAGTTCGATGATCTTGTCGATCTCTTCGCGTACAAACTGGTTGAGGATAACCTTGCCGATATCATGGAGAAGCCCGGCAACAAATGCCTCTTCTACGGAAACGTACTTCACCTGGGTTGCGATTAAACGGGATGCAAGCGCGCAACCGACAGAATGCTTCCAAAGGTCTCCCTTTTCAAGCCCATATCCATGAACCTCGCGGTCGTAGAATTTTTGGAGGGTAAGCGCTAAAACAACGCTTTTCAGTGTTTCATAGCCAAGAATTACGATGGCTTCGCTGACCGTAGTGACCTTGCGGGAGAAACCGTAGTATGCCGAATTCGCCATGCGCAACACGCGAGCGGTAAATGCCGGATCATATGAAATGACGCGACTTATGTCGATCGCCGAGGATCTTGGGTTATTGGTTAGCTTCAATGCCCGATTGGCTATAGCCGAAAATGGAGGCAGATCTTTTACCTCTTTTAATATCCTCTGTGCGACATCCTGTCCCATGGCTTCCTCCAAAATCAGCTTTTAAAGCCCTAAACCTGAAAAATCACTGGATAATAAACCTATGAGGCTCTTTTCCTGCGTCGCGAGCCCTAAGCTCACCGATATGCAATCCGCTAGGTGCACGATTGTTACTAGATCGGGGTCTTGTACCGCCAATTCAGGTTCATGATGACATCTGATGGCTTCGCTTACTTTTTCATCGAAACCCCAATGAGCTGCGACCTGTGCCCCTATCTCTGCATGATCTACCCCAAAGATTGTTCGCTCTGCTTCTACAGGGGTTACATACCCCTGGGATGTTATATCGACAAATTTCTCTCGTTCTTCAGATAAAAATTCATCCAGTATGACCTTACCGATATCATGCATAAGGCCAGCAACAAACGCCATCTCAAGATCATCATAGGCGACTTTAGTCGCAATCATCCATGCGGATAAGGCGCAATTCATCGAGTGCTCCCAAAATTCCCCTTTACCTAATCCATATGCATGAAGTTCCCTATCGACAAACTCACGAAGAGAGAAGGCCAGCAACACACCGCGAAGAACATCTTCTCCAAGAAAAGCCTCTGTTTCAAACGACCCGGCTCGATTCCCTGCAAATCCGTATGTAGTAAAATTTGTCATCTGCAGTATTTGTTTTGCGAATTTAGGGTCATGGAGGCCATGGTCTTCGCTGGGTTCCCCGCTGAGGCTCCTTTCCTTTTCGGCTATTAGAGCCTTATCGGCAATCTGTGAAAATCGCGGTAGCTTCTCGATTTTGTCGTTGATTTTGTTAGCTAGCTTTTCTGACATGTGATCCTCCAACATCCGGGGTCTTAGCGTAGAAGAATGGCCTGAAAACTTGAAAACCGAGGTCTCTCGCATTAAGAATACTCTCGGCTCCGCCTACAAAAAAAATGCCGTGCTCTTTGAGCGACGCCCAAAAATTCCGGTAGATAGTATCTTTCGCTTCGTTCGTAAAATAGATAACTACATTTCGACACAGTATTAGGTCAAATCCATCCTCATACCTGTCTTTTAATAAATCTTGCTTTTTAAAAGTAACCCGTTTCTTGATCTCATCGCTTAACTCAACTTCATTTCCGGACTTCTTGAAAAAGCGCTGCGCCAGGTGTCGAGGAACGTTACGGATATCCTTTTCCAAATAGCGGCCCTCTCTTGCTGCTTGCAGGATACGGTCATCAAGGTCGCTACCAATAATCGTATGTCGCACACCCGGTGTTACTTCCTCGAGCATCAGTGCGAGCGTATATGGCTCGGAGCCGTTTGAACAGCCGGCACTCCAGATTTTGAGTTGCTTGCTATGCTTTAAGAGCTCGGGAAAGACCGCTGCTTGGAGTTCCTTGAACTTCAGAGGATCTCTATAGAACTCGGATACGTTGATGGTTACCCAATCAATAAACTGGTTCAACCGTTCCTTATCGCTGGCCAAAATATCTGCGTATGCTTTATAGTCTTTAGCTCCGACTTGCTCCATGATAAAGGTAAGCCTTCGTTGAATCTGCCACGGCTTGTAATTTTCAAGATTGATGTTTGCAAAAGTTTTTACCTTCTGTACAAAATAACGATATTCCGGGCTGTCTATATAATTAGCCATGGCTACCTTCTCCCCTCGATCATTCTCATTATTTCATGGGGCACTTGATCCAGCGGAACGATACTATCGGCATCTCCGTTATCTATAACGCTTTTCGACATCCCGTAGACGACGCAGGTTGATTCATGCTCTGCAATCGTGTGCCCTCCTTTGCTCTTTATCAGCGCCATACCGTTGGCGCCGTCCCTGCCCATTCCGGTAAGGATGACTCCTATTGCATTTGCGCCATAAACGGTCGCACCGGAACTCATCATTACGTCTACCGAGGGTCTGACCGAGTTTACTGCGGGGCCGTGGCTGAGTTTAATGATGCCCCCTTTTTCGATAAGCATGTGGTAGCCACCCGGCGCCATGAGGGCCACCCCGGGCTGCAGGCGGTCATCATTCTGGGCTTCTTCCACCCTAATATTTGATTCTGATTCAATTCTCTTGGCGATGGATCGTATAAACGGTCCTGGCGGCATATGCTGGACGACCACGATAGGGGTTGGAAAGTTCTTAGGAAGCCTGGGTAGTACTTCTATTAATGCCCGAGGTCCACCAGTTGAGGAACCTATCATAACGATTTTATTCTTTACGGCATCGGATATAGTGACGGATGCCGGATCTATGCTCCGGGGGCGGACTAGGCCGACCCTTCGTTTGAGCTGAGCTCTGGCCGCGCCCTTAACCTTGGCAATAAGCTCATCCTTGACCTCAGTGAGTTTTATATTGGTTAGATCGGTGGGTTTATGTATAAAATCGACGGCGCCTTCCAGAAGTGCCTGGGCGGTCACTTCAGATCCTTCATCGGTTAAGGTGCTCACCATAATAACAGGGGTGGGGTGTTCCTTCATGATATGACCGAGGGCTGTAAGGCCATCCATTTTGGCCATTTCTATATCAAGCGTAACGACATCGGGATTAAGCTTAGTTACTTTTTCAATAGCTTCAAAACCATTTTGTGCAGTATCAATAATCGCTATCTCGGGGTCTGACGACAACATATCAATTAAACGCTTACGGGTAAAAAATGAGTCATCAACCACTAGGACCCTAATTTGAGACAATTGCGTCACGCTCCAGACTTAAGGTTAACCGATTTGCTTTTTGACAGCCTCGAGGACCCTATCGGGCTGGAACGGCTTTAACACATAGTCTTTAGCGCCAGACTTAATAGCCTGGATGACCATATTCTGTTGCCCCATTGCGCTACAGACTATTACTTTGGCACCGTCATCGACCTTTTTAATTTCAGTGATGGCGGCTATACCATCCATGACCGGCATGGTAATGTCCATGATTACCAGATCCGGCTTGAGTTGCTGGTACTTAATAACGGCCTCTTCGCCATTACCGGCTTCACCTGCGACACTATAGCCATTATCAGAGAGGAGTTTAACGATCTTCATCCTCATAAATGCGGCATCGTCGACGACTAAGACATTCTTCCCCATTCTTATGCCTCCTATATTACAAACGTATTATGACCGATTGCTTTTACAAAAAGTTCTCCGGTTGTCACTGATAATTCGACGGTCCTACCATAATCTTTACCTGTATCGGCAGCAACCAGATTCAACTTAAGTTCTTTGAGAACGGCTCTAACCGCCTCAACATTGCGCTCCCCTATCTCCAGAAGACTGTTGCCGCCGGGCATATTAAACATCCTGGCTCCACCGGCTATTTTGACTATCATATTAGCTGGATTAGCCCCTTCTTTGACCATCGCACCGAGGAGCCTTGGAACCCCCGAGTCTGCGTATCTTGCGGCCAGGGCACTACCCTTGCCGTTATCTTGCGGCAGCATTATGTGGGCCATCCCTGCAACCTTTGTAACCTTATCATAGAGACAAACCGCCACACATGACCCAAGGCCTCTCGTGATAATCGTGGCTTGCGCATCCCTTGAGACCTTTAGCTCGCCGATACCTACATTAAACGTTTCAGGCACGGCTACCTCGCTTCTATCGCTCGTAGTAATGAACCTAGAGAGTCTTCATCTGTAAAGAGCATCAGGTATCCTTCAATCTTGCTTGTTTCGTCTGCTATCTCGGTTTCGATATAAAGGATCTCTTCCGGCGCCCTTTCCAACGTCATCACGGCAGAGCTTATAATTGCGCCGACCATATCCTCGGCGACCATGGGAGAAGACGGGCGTAAATCCAGCCCCGTGTAATCCGATAGGGTGCTGAGAAAGTATGCGGAAACAAGGTTGCCTACCTCTCCAAGCACCGATATCCCCATCTCATCCAGCTCTTGTATGCCGCCCCTATCCTCATGCATCACTATATCTATAAGCTTAAATGCGCTATCACCGGGGAACACCAAGAGTATGTTTCCATTTATCTCGCCCCCGAACATCAAGAAAACACTTACCGCGGTAACTTCCGCCCCTCCGGTTATCCCGACTACAGACTCGAGTGCGACAATATCGAGTCGGGGCGATTGCAGGAAGATTGCTTTGTCAGTCATCTCCGACAGGGCAACCGCCGAGCTATCGGTGCTCAGCTTGATTATTCTTTCAAGCATTTCCTTCTGCTTCGGCGTCAGGCCGCCGGCTAATTGGGACACGTCAACCTCTCCTCATCTATCATTTATTTACGTTAAATATTCAACCAAGCAAGCGGCGCTTAAGCCGTCTTCTTGCGACCTCGTTGCTTTCCAAAATCGATTGTCTGGTTTGATAGGGACCTCTGGGTATCAACTTTAGAAATAAGGCTGATGGGATCGACTACCAGTGCGACTTTGCCATCGCCGAGGATTGTAGCGCCGGAGATACCGTCGATATCACCCAGATAATCACCCAGGGCCTTTATCATGATTTCCATCTTGCTTACCAGGTTATCAACAATCAGGCCTACCTTATTGTCACCGTAACCGACTACTACTACATGAAGGCCTTGGTCATCTCTGCGGTCAGCGTTTCCTATATGGCTAAACAACTCGCCCAACCTGAGCAGCGGAAGGACGTTGCCGCGCAGGAGGATGGTCTCGAGTTTGTCGACTTTCTTGATATCGCCGCGTTCAAGGCGGAGGACTTCTTTGACCATGCTGAGCGGGATTGCGTAAAGTTTTTCGCCCAGCACGACGATCAGAGCATCAACGATAACCAAGGTTAAAGGAAGTTTTATAATAAACTTGGTTCCATTGCCTGGTTCGGATTCAATTTCAACTGTTCCGTTTATCTTCTTAACATTGTTCCTGACGACATCCATACCAACGCCGCGTCCCGATATCTCGGAAACTTTCTCGGCGGTGCTAAAGCCAGAAAGAAACATAAGCTCATACGCATCGCGGTCGCCCATTTTCTCGGCCGCCTCAGGCGTGAGAAAACCTTTCTTTATGGCTTTATCCTTGAGTTTTTGGGGATCTATGCCTCGACCGTCATCGGATACCTCAACGACAATGTGGTTCTCCTCATGCCTGGCGCCAAGATATACGTTGCCCTCGGCAGGCTTCTTAGCCTTCTTACGAACATCTGGAGTCTCAACGCCATGGTCTATAGCGTTTCTTAATATGTGGATAAGCGGGTCACCGATTTCTTCTAGGACAGAGCGATCGATTTCGGTCTCCTGGCCCTCAACGACAAAGTTAATTGTCTTCCCGGCGGTTCTCGCTAAATCCCTCACCAATCTCGGGAATTTATTAAAGACCTGCTCGATGGGGAGCATCCTGGCCCGCATTACTTCCTCTTGAAGCTCGTTTGTGATTTGACCGATCTGCGCGGTGACCTCGTTGAGGGTTCCGCTTAAATCTCCAAGGCGGTAGTTATCTGCAAGATCGGAGCCGATTTGAAGCAACTGGGTTTTACCGATGACGAGTTCTCCCACTAAGTTCATCAAGTGATCGAGCCGTTCGACATCAACCCTTACCGTTTTAACGGCTGCGGCTTGCATCTGCTTGATCTCCTGCTGGGTCTTACCACGTGCCTCCGGCCCTAAGTCCTCCATTCTTTGATCCGCAGAGGATTCCTTCGTGGAAGCAACCGGCCCTGGTGCGCTTTCCTCAACTTCGGCTTCTGCATCGGATTGATATGGCTCAATCGAATAACTGGATAGTTCCGATATGGATTTTATGATGCTCTCAATGCTGCTCTGATCTTCGTTAGCCGTAAGAATTATCTCCAAGTCATGTCCGCAGTCGCCGCTTTCAATGACCTCGGTGCTTGGATGGGTTTTTATTATCTGCCCTACCGGTTGTAATTCCTCTACTACCTGGAAGACCCTCACTGAGGGCATCGGGCAGTCCTTTGCTATCTTGACCCTTATGCAAAAAGCCTGAAAGCCCGCGATCTCGGCCCTGTTAATAATATCTATTTCATGATCTTCAAGAGATAATGAAGTGGGGCTTTCCTCTTCTTTTGGAGCGGCTGCGGCGCCTTCGGCAAACGCCAAGATAGTGGCGCTCAGCCCTTTAACATCAATATCACTTGATTGTAACGTGTAGCATTCTTCTTTAAGTGTTTTAAGGACATCAAGGCAATCAAGCAATAAATCGATAAGCTCGGTGGTAACCACAAGCTCGTCTTTTCTTAGCTTATCGAAGAGCGTCTCCATAGCATGGGTAAGCTCTGCCATACGCTCGTGGCCAAGCATGCCTGAAGAACCTTTAAGGGTATGCGCGGCACGGAATATTTCCTGCATAAGCTCGGGATTTTGTCCCTCTTTTTCTAAGCGGAGAACGTTTTCATCGAGCTGTTGGATTAACTCCTCAGCTTCTTGCACAAATACCTTTAAATCATCTGGTGAAGCATCAAATACTAGGTCCATTCCTAACTCCCATACTTATTGAAAGCTACTAACCTGTCTAAATTAAAAGCAGCAAAATATTGTAAAAGCTTTAAAGCTACGGCAAACGCGCATAACAATTCAAATCGTTTTTGCACAGCGAGAATAAGCTTCTCGCTGAGGTTGGGCGGTAGTGCTTCACGCCCGCCCTACGCCACTTGCGAAAGATCGGTTACATTGTCAACCGGAGTTGCACCCATTTCGACAAGAAGTTTATCAAGGTCAAGCAAGATGATCAGCCGTTCCTCTAGCTTACCGATCCCTTTGAGGTACTGCGAGCCCACGCTCTCGACAATCGTTGAAGGTGTCTCGATTGCGTCTGTCGCGAGACGAAGCACCTCTGAGACCGCATCAACGATCATGCCGACTGTGTTCCCAAGGACGTTTACAACGACGATGCGGGTAGCCTTTGTCTCGTCGCCCGCGCCGAGGCTGAATCGTTCCCGCAGATCAACGACCGGAATGACTTTACCTCTAAGGTTGATGACACCCTTTACGTACATCGGAGCCCTGGGTACTTCTGTGATCGGCTGAAGCCTGATAATCTCCTGGACTAATGAAATATCGATACCGAACGATTCTTCGCCTACTTCAAAGACCACTAGCTGGTCTTGCTCAAATGTTTGCTCCTCGCTCACGTTTAAACCTCCTACTTACCCTATTTGGAATTTCTCGACAAGCTCATTCAGCCTGTTGGCCATGCCTGAGAGTTCTATTACCGATGCAGCGATCTCTTCAACAGATGCGGTCTGCTGTTGCGACGATGCAGATATTTCCATAGCCGATTGTGCGGAGGTTTTTGAGGACTCCGACATCGACTCGACAACTTTTACAACCTGGTCGGCAGAAGCCGCCACTTCCTCGGTAATCGCGGTGTTTTCCTGAGTTATCGCGGCAATTTGATCCATGGCTGAAGCTACTTTACCGGAGGAAGCCGATATTTGTTCTGCCGCCTGGGAAACTTCTGCAATCTCTGACACAACCTGATTTACAGATTCCATTATATCGCCGATCGCAGCACCCGCATGTTGGGCTAACTCGCTTCCTGCCTCAACTTCACTCATGCCTTTTTCCATTGCCTCGACCGCCTGCATCGTCTCATTCTGGATTCCTTTGATAAGCTCTGCGATCTCACCTGTTGCCCGGGCACTTCTCTCGGCGAGTTTTCTTACCTCATCTGCTACCACGGCAAAGCCTTTACCATGCTCTCCTGCCCGGGCCGCCTCAATGGCTGCGTTTAAAGCAAGTAAGTTGGTCTGCTCTGCGATGTCGTCGATGACTTCGATGATCTCACCGATTTGTTTGGATTTTTGGCCGAGTTCCTGGATTTTGTTTGCGGACTCGGTAACCGTCTCGCTTATCCTGCTCATGCCCAGGATGGTTTCCTCGACGGCCTCCTGACCTCTCGATGCTACAGCAGAGCTTTCGGATACGACATTGAGTACCGTTTTTGCATTATCCGCAACTTTATCGATCGCGCTTGCTAACTGATTCATACCGCCGGTCGTTTCAGCCATACTTCTTGATTGCTCAACGGCTCCCTTTGAGACCTGGTCTATCGCATTTGCAATTTGATCTATTAACGCATGCGTCTCGTCGGTTGATCTACTTTGCAGGCCGGCTTCATGGGCAACCTCTGTGATAGACCCTGATATCTGGCTCGTTGTCGCGCTTATTGTATCAGAGCCATCTGCAAGCCCCCGGGCTGAGGTCGCAAGTTCCCTGGCAGTTTCGGATATCTTCATGAACATCTCTTTTTGTTTTCGAACAAGCAAGCCGTTAAATGTTGAATAATTGAGTGCGACGACTAGAAAGACAAAGATACCGCCAAACAAAAACACGAAGCTGGCCAAAAGGTTCGGATCAAGAATATGTATGTTTTTTAGCAGTATGGTTCCGTAGGCAACATAGCTTGCAAGGAAAGCCACCATAAACATAAAAAGGCCCATCCACTTCTTGCCGTACTCCGTCTTCTTAACTATCGCGATAAGCCTCCGGCAGTTTATGACTGCTGCAAGCATAGCTAATGCGCCTAGCGCTGTTATAATTATCGGTAACATTGTTTCCTCCTTCAAATCACTGTATTGTATCGTCTTAATCCTTCATCCCTTTAGTCGTTGGCGGGGGCAAACGATTTTATAAGCTCATCGAGTTCTTTCGACATTGCGGCTACCTGTTGGGCCGATGCTGATACTTGCTCAACCGAGATGCCGACCTCTTTCCCAACGGCCAGTATCCCCTGTAACGATGATAAGGATCCCTCGTGGCTCCTTATCATATCGCTGACAGATTTCAGTACCTGTTCGCTTGAAGCGGTAACCTCCTGCGTAAAAGCTATATTCTCATCCGCTATGTGAGCGATGCTGTTAATCGACTCCAGTGCTTTGTCTTGCGATACGGTCATCTGAGAAGAAGCCGAGCGGACGGATGCTATCTCCATCATCACTTCTTCGGTTGAATCCATCATCTCAGTGATGGCCTTCCCTACACGCTGTGTAAGTTGGTTTGCGGCCTCGACTTCACTCGTGCCTTTTTCCATTGCATCGACCGCCTGCATGGTCTCATCCTGGATGCCTTTGATAAGCTCCGCGATCTCGCCGGTTGCACGGGTGGATCTCTCGGCGAGTTTTCTCACTTCATCTGCTACCACTGCAAAGCCTTTACCGTGCTCTCCTGCTCTGGCCGCCTCGATTGCGGCGTTTAGAGCAAGTAAGTTGGTCTGCTCTGCGATGTCGTCGATGACTTCGATGATCTCGCCGATTTGTTTGGACTTCTGACCTAAAGCCTGAATTTTATCGGCGGATGATAGAACGGTGCTCCTCATCGCTTCCATTCCGGATATCGCCTCATCTATCGACTCTTTTCCTATCTCAGCAGTACCCAGGTTTTCGGATGCAACTTTTGCAACGATATTTGCTTTATCGACTACATTGCCTACGGCGGTTGAAAGCTGCTCGATAATACCGTAGGCTGAAGCAACATCTTGTGCTTGCCTTTGGGCACCGTTTTCAACTTGATTTGCCGCCGCCGATATCTGGCTTACGAGTTCGTTGACTTCGGTCTCTACGCCGGCCTGTTCCTCCGCCCCTCTGGAAAAATGAATGATCGATTCGGTTATAGCAGTTCCCGCGGTTTCAGCCTGTTTTGAGCTTTGAATAATCTCTTTGAAGGAGAACGATAAATTCTTTGAAGCATCGGATATTTTTGTAAGCGCTTGCGTGTAAGGGGTGATAACCTTGCGCTTTAACGCAATATATACTGCAATCATGGCTATGATTGATAGTGCCAATAACAAGAAGTTTACGGAACTCGCTCTTTTCCTTGCAGCAGCTGCTTGGTCTGACAGGTTGGCCTGGTTGGTATTTATAAGATTATAAAGGTTGCCGGCATTGGTCGAGGCCTTGTTTACAGACACATCATAGGCTTTGAGTTTTCCTATAATATCTTCATTGCCCGATATTGGAGTAGTCTTGTTAGTAAGTGACCTCGCGCCCCTTCTGCTTTTGGACCTGGCGCTCTTTGTCGTAACTGCTTTGCCCTGGTTTTGATTAGTGGTTTTGAAAACATCCTGGGCTTGTGCGTCAGCTTCGGCCACATTCGCTTTGACTGTCGTGAGGAGCTGCCTGGCCTTAGGTGAGGTGATTATCCCGCCAACGGTATCGAGCTGCTGTTCGATGACGGAATGGGATGCTTTATATGCTTGTGCGCCTTGTGCGTTTGTGGTTATCGCTGTATCGTGTACAGGGGTTTTGCTTCGCTCAATCGCGAGTTGCAGGTTGCTGACCGCTTCGATCTTTTTTACCGTATCTTGAGATGATCCGGTGCCATTTGGCTCGAACGACCTACTGGGACTATTCAGCACAATGATAATTGACGGTAAAAGTATCAGTATGAGTCCCGCCAGGATCTTCATACCGATGGTAGTGCGGTTTAACATCTTAACCCCCTGTATTCTATACCTCTTTGACGAACTATTTGATGATTTGTAACTGCAATAACGCTACCGACCATCCCTTGTTGGGCTTTATGCAACGGCTTTAAGCTGGCCGGCTTCAGGAATGAGTCGTTCTAAATCCAGTAGAAGAATGAGTCGTTCATCGAGCCTTCCGATTCCTCTTAAGTACTTCTCATATGATTCGATGATCGATGACGGCGACTCGATCTGATCTGTCCCTATCCGCAGAACTTCGCTTACCGCATCGACGATCATTCCTACGGTTGAGCCAAGAACATCGACAACAACAATGCGGCTTGACTTTGTTTCTTCGGTCTGGGCAAGACCAAACTTATCCCGTAAATCGATTATCGGGATAACTTTCCCTCGCAGATTTATAACTCCCTTGACATGCATGGGCGCCCTCGGTACGTCGGTTATTTGCTGAAATCTAATGATCTCCTGAACCGAGCTGATATCGATGCCGAAAGCTTCGTTTCCTACTTCAAAAACAACTAACTGGTCTTGTCCTAAGGATATGTCTATTGCCATATCGCACCTCCACTGATTATCCGCTCTGAGTAATTAAGCTAAACGGCGATCGTCCATTTGCTAGTTAAACTGCGCCTGATATACTTATGAAGAGCACTTGGCCGTTTTCCCTAGTAAACGCCGTTGGAGCCATCACTGGGATATTTAATCGACCAATTTATGCTATGGGTTTAGTAGAAAATCTTAAGATTTGAAGGCGAGGGGTTTTGGGGCTCCCATATGGTTGTAAAGCAACCGTATGGCACTTGCATTAGCAAGGCAACTCTGGGATATTTATTAAGATAATAACGGCTGTTCTTCTGTTGCCGGCACGCCTGGTGTATACCGGGTAACCTAACTTCCGGCAAGCCCATAAAGAGATAATCATACCGGTGAGTCACAGCACATAACGTTGTTCGGATTGGAAAGTAGCTATGAACGCAGATAAAGACCGGAAAGGCACTGTTGTATATGTTGTTAAATATGTATTTATATGTGTATTACTGCTCACATTCCTCTCTCTAGCGTGCTCTGTTGGATTTGCGGTTGCAGAGCCAACAAACCAACCTCTGCAAGCAAGCGAAGCCAAGGTGCTGGAAAGCCAGCGTGCGATAAGTGATACAACCGATAGTGCCTTGGTTTCAAAAAGCGAACAAGCCAAGTCGGATAAGAAGATAGGTATTCCCTCGCAAGACCGGACTAAAAAGGAAGCCCCGGCTGATAGTGGTTACAAGCCCCGGGCAGATTCAAAATCCGATGGCCAGCTACATCTGGACTCGTACCAGGACCCCGCAAAGAAGAAAGAGGAATCGAGCCCGATCATCCAGGTTTTGCAAACGATCTTTGATTTCATCAAATACGTCTTTTACTTTGCCGTTGTCCTAGCCGTAGGGTTTCTCGCTATCTATGGGGTTAAGATGTTTACGACGAAATATAATACCCTTACGGGCGGTGGTAACGAACTGCTGAATGTCCTTGAGATACGGTACCTTGCACCGGGTAAAGCAGTATGCCTTGTTGAGATAGCCGACAAGGTGCTGGTTCTGGGGTTGGCAGGAAACAATATCAACCAACTCAGCGAATTTGTAGAGATCGAGCAAGTGCAGGCGCTTAAGCAGGCAGCGGCAAAGAAGCCGGAGGCGCTTCAGCCGTTCCAAGCCGCCCTCGAAAAACTCACCAAGAGATTCACCAATGCGACTACGAAAAAATCCGGGAAGCCCGTGCGGAAACGCCGCGAAGCCGCACCGCAAGAGGAAGTTCATTGGAGCGAGGAACTCCATTCGACCGGAGACAACATAAGAAAACTTCTGGAGGACATTAAGGAACAGGATACCAAAAAAAGGGGTTCACGGCAGAGCCCAAAGCGTGACAGAGGTGAAGAGCGCAAATGATCGGTGCTTCGCCAAGGACCAAGATGACGGTAAAGATCGGCCTTCTAGTCCTTGCAATCTTGTTTAGCGTTATGACGGGCTATGTATCAGCGGAAACGGCATCCAACGGTATTTCCGCGAATGGCATTCCTTTGCCTAAGCTCTCGTTTGGGGTCGACTCGGCAAAGGGGCCGCAAGATATTGCGGTAAGCCTGCAAGTTTTACTCTTGCTTACGGTGTTATCGCTGGCACCGGCCTTGCTGATTATGGTGACTTCTTTTACCAGAATCGTGATCGTGCTCGCGTTCATAAGAAACGCCTTGGGTACGCAGCAGATACCGCCGACCCAGGTACTCATCGGTCTGGCGCTATTCCTTACTTTTTTCGTTATGGCGCCCGTCTTTGGGCAAATCAACGACAACGCGATTAAGCCCTATACGGCAAAACAAATAAGCTATGATAAAGCCTACGACAGGGCGGCCGAGCCCATTCGGCAGTTTATGTTTAAACAGACACGCGAGAAAGACCTGTCGTTGTTTGTATACCTCGCAAAAATGAAGCAACCGAGAACGCAAGCGGATATACCCACCTATGTGCTTATCCCTTCATTTATTATTAGTGAACTCAGGGCGGCTTTTATTATCGGCTTTTTGATATTCATACCGTTTTTAATCATCGATATGGTGGTTGCAAGTGTGCTTATGTCCATGGGTATGATGATGGTGCCGCCCGTTATGATCTCCCTGCCTCTCAAGATATTACTATTCGTTTTAGTCGATGGCTGGCACCTTATAACGAGAGCCCTGGTAATGGGATTTAATTAAAGGAAGTGGAGAAACGTGACCGATTCGATGGCGATGGAAATCGGGAAAAGCGCGCTTATCGTGACCCTTGAGATCGCGCTTCCCATACTGCTTTTCAGCCTCGTGGCGGGTCTTGTTATAAGCATCCTGCAGGCGGTCACGCAAATACAAGAGTTTACGCTAACATTTATCCCTAAGGTTCTTGCGACCGTACTCGCACTTGCCATATTCGGTCCGTGGATGCTCCATGTACTTGTCGATTTTACGACTAATTTACTTGTCAACCTGCCTCACTATCTTAAGTAAGCAAGGAGGTATGCGTTGGATATATTCCAGCCCGATGTCAAACATATCTTAACATTCTTGCTGATCCTTACCAGGGTCTCGGGTGTGTTCTTCCTTGCTCCGGTTCTCGGCAGCCGTAATATCCCAACGCAGGTAAAAATCGGGCTGGCGCTGATGACATCGATTGCGCTCTTTCCCTTTATCCCAAGTCCTCAGATAGATAAATCGATTGATATGATTAACTTCACATTATTGATCGCTAAAGAGTTAAGCGTTGGTGCGGTCATCGGGTTTACCGCCAACCTTGTGTTTATGGGATTTCTGCTTGCCGGGCAAATCATCGATTTTCAAATGGGGTTTAGTATGGTGAATGTGGTCGACCCGCTCAGCAACCTCTCGGTATCCATTATGGGCCAGTTTAATAACCTGCTTGCGGTGCTGATCTTTCTGGCGATTAACGGGCATTACTACTTGCTCACGGCGCTTGCCAAGAGCTTTGAGATCGTCCCTCTTACAACGTTTGCGATAACACCGGGGGTCACGGAAAACTTCTTAGGGATGATCGTCAACATGTTTATAATCGGTCTAAAAGTCGGCGGCCCGGCGATCGGTGTTCTGTTTATGACCGACCTCGCGATGGGCCTTGTATCAAGGGCAGTGCCGCAGATAAACATCTTTATTGTGGGCATGCCGCTTAAGATAGCGATAGGATTTGCGACGGTTATCGCTATGCTCGCGTTTTTTTCCGCATATGTCGTCAAAATCTTCGGCCAAATGCCGGACCAGTTACTTGGCGCGATTAAGTAGGAGTTAGCTTTAATTAGGAGTAAGCATGGCCGGGGATAAGGACGGACGTACAGAGAAAGCGACACCTAAGCGAAGGTCTGAGGCGCGAAAAAAGGGGCAGGTTGCAAGGAGTACGGAGGTCAACTCCGCCCTCATTATCCTGGCGCTGTTTGTTGCGATACGGACGTTCGGGCAGAATATCTATACGAGCTTAAGCGATCTTATGCGGTTCTTTCTCTCAAGCCCGGCCTCATACGAACTCAACGAGAAAATCGTAGCCGACCTCTTTCTTAACCTTGCGCTTCTTTTTATGAAAATTGTCCTGCCGGTTGCCCTTGTTGCCCTGGTGGTAGGAGTTATCGCCAATATCGCTCAGATCGGCTTTATGTTCACACCAAAGCCGCTCATCCCCGATGCGAAAAAAATCAACCCCCTCTCTGGGGCATCGCGGTTGTTTTCAGGAAAGGCCCTCGTGGAGCTGGTAAAATCATCGCTTAAGATAATCGTTATCGGCTATATGGCGTACTCAGTTATTATGGGACGTTATGCCGAGATAGTGAACACGCTGGATATGGATATCTGGGATACGCTCTCGACGTTTGGTTCGATACTTTACGAAGTCGGAATGAAAATCGGGGTCGCATTACTTATCTTGGCTTTACTTGATTTTATATACCAGCGCTATAGTTTCGAGAAGAGCATCAGGATGACCAAGCAGGAGATAAAAGAAGAATACCGGCAGATGGAAGGAGACCCACAGGTTAAGGCACATATCAGGCGCAAACAGCAGGAGATGGCCGCGGCAAGGATGATGCAGGCGGTACCGACCGCCGATGTGGTTATCACGAACCCGACCCGTCTGGCAATCGCTTTGAAGTACGATACGGAGACTATGGGGGCTCCGAAAGTAGTCGCAAAAGGCCAGCGCTTGGTAGCGGAGAAGATAAGGGAACTTGCAAAGGAAAACAATGTGCCGATTGTCGAGGATAAGCTGCTTGCACAATCCCTCTTTAAAACCGTTGAGGTGGACAAGGAAATCCCCTATGACCTGTACAAGGCAATAGCCGAGATCCTTGCCTACGTATATCAGCTTAACCGGGGGGTCAGACAAGGCAACCCGAGGCCACGATAAAAGATGCATGGCGCCTCACCTGTCTGGTGCCAAGGGTTAGATATTAGACCGCAAATAATATAAAATAAACGCATAGACATACACACTAACAGCAAGACATCGTAGAACTAAAACCGGAATCGATATGGCAACAGACCAAGCAGTTACTACATCACGGCTCATACAGTTCAACAAGTATAGTGATGCTATACTTGCGCTTATCATAGCGCTTATAGTATCGCTGCTTATCATACCCATCCCGACCGCCCTGATAGACGGGCTCCTTGTTTTTAACCTGATACTCTCAATTGTCGTCTTGCTGGTTACCATGTACAACAACGAGCCGCTGCAGTTCTCGATGTTCCCGAGCCTGCTGCTGGTCACCACTCTCTTCAGGCTTGGCCTGTATATATCAACAACCAGGGCAATCCTCTCAACCGGGGCGGCCGGTAGTGTAGTCAACTCGTTCGGTTCGATTATTATCGGTGACAACTTCGTCGTCGGAATCGTTATCTTTATCATTCTGGTTATCGTACAGTTTATCGTCATCACTACGGGTACAGCCCGGATATCGGAAGTCACTGCCCGCTTTACCCTGGATGCGATGCCGGGCAAGCAAATGGCGATAGACGCCGACCTCAACAGCGGTCTTATCACTGAAGACGAGGCAAAGACGAGGCGGCGAAACGTTCAGAGAGAGGCCGACTTTTACGGGGCGATGGATGGTGCCTCTAAATTCGTCAAGGGCGACGCCACCGCGAGTATTATCATCGCGGCCGTGAACCTGATCGGCGGTTTTATCGTAGGCGCCACCCAGCAGAATATGGATCTTATGACTTCGCTTCAGACTTTTGGGCGAATCGCCATCGGCGCGGGTCTTGCCATTCAGATCCCGACCCTTCTTATCTCAACTGCGGCCGGCATTATCGTCACCAGGGTCGCCTCGGATAGCGACTTAGGCCAAGACCTCTCTAAGCAACTATTCACTCAACCGCGGGCTCTTATGATAACCGGCATTCTGATTATCTTTTTTGGAATGATTCCGGGGCTCCCTAAACTTCCCTTCTTTATCATGGGTGGATTAACCGGAGGGGCATCGTA
>NZ_PFNG01000205.1:18760-30510 GCF_002791875.1 Candidatus Aquicultor secundus
ACAGTCTTATTCCTCTTGTCGACCCCGACCAGGGCGGCGAAATTCTTGACAGGATAACATTAATGCGGCGCCAAATCGCTCTTGATTTGGGCTATGTGGTGCCGCCGATTAGGATTAGGGATAACATCCAGATCGCGCCTAGCGAGTACCGCATTAAGATCAAGGGATCGGATATCGCGCGGTCAAGCGTGTTTCTCGATCAACTGCTTGCGATTGATTCCGGGATGACGGTTGCTACAATTGACGGCACGGAAACAAGAGAGCCGGCCTTCGGTCTTACGGCATATTGGATATCGCCCGAGCGCCGTGAGGAGGCCGAGGTTATGGGATATACCGTGGTCGACCCGACGTCGGCCATGATCACCCACCTCTCGGAGATCACGAAGAAATATGCGCATGAGCTTATAAGCCGCCAGGATGTGCAGCAACTGCTGGATAACATCAAGCAGAGCTACCCTGTGGTTGTCGAGGAAGTCGTGCCCGGTGTCTTAACCGTTGGTGAGATCCAGCAGGTTCTGCAGGGGCTTCTTGCCGAGCGGGTATCGATCAGGGATATGACTACGCTCCTTGAGGCACTGGGCGATAGCGCACGAAACACGCGTAATATCGATATCCTCACAGAGTATGCACGTCAGGCGATCGGGCGTAGCATCTGCCACCAGCATCAGTCCGAAGACGGTAAGCTCGATGTCATAGCGGTTGATCCATTAATAGAAAAAGAGATCGTCGATTCAGTTGAGTATACCGATCAGGGCATTGTAATCTCGCTCGACCCGGCGCGGACGCAGCAGATACTTGAGAGCCTATCTAATACCCTGGAAGAAGTCCTGCGCCAAGGAAGATCACCGGTAATTTTATGCTCCACAAACATCCGGCGACCGCTGAGAAAAATTGCTGAACGCAAGCTGCCTAATTTAGCGGTTTTGTCTTACAATGAGATAGCACCTGAATTCGAACTACAATCTGTTGGGATGGTGAGCCTAGTTTGAAAATAAAACGTTACGAGGCAGCAAATATGGAAGAGGCCATCGCAAAGGTCAAATCCGATTTGGGTCCTGAGGCGGTTATCCTGCATACCCGCCGCCTGCAGAGGTCGTGGCCGCTTAACCTGGTAAAAAAGAACGCGGTTGAGATAACCGCCGGGCTTGATGTTAACTTGATGGAGCCAAAAGGGCGTGAAGTTGAAAGCAACGGCTCGGCTCCCGTTGAAACAACCGAAGTTCTTGAAGAAAGATTCGACCAGCTCCAGGTCGAAGTCGAAGAGATAAAATCAATCGTTAAAACTATTGCAAGCCAACTAACCGATCCCCTGTTCCAGGAGGTGCCCGCATGTTTCCTGGATATCTACGAGCGGCTCCTCCAGGCAAAAGTCGAGGACGAAGCGGCGAAAAAGCTCATGAAAAACGTGCAAGAGCAGCTCAGCACATCGGAGCTTGCCACCCCCGAAATCCTGCGGGCCAAACTGGTAAGCGAGATGGCAAAGCTCATACCGGTAAGCGCCCCCCTATCCCTCGAAGACGGCAAGAGAAAAGTAATCGCGCTTATCGGGCCAACGGGGGCGGGAAAAACAACGACTATCGCAAAGCTCGCGGCTCGCTACTGCCTCTACGAGGGGAAAAAAGCGGTCTTTTTAACCGCCGATACCTATAGAATCGCCGCCGTCGACCAGCTCAAGACATATGCCGAGATTATCGGAGTACCGATTGAGGTCATCTTTAATAGCCAGGACGTCCGGGAAGCGCTTGACAAGCACCAGGATAAAGACTTGGTCCTAATAGATACGGCGGGGAGAAGCCCGCTTAACGAGACCCAGATGGGTGAGCTTATGGGGTTGATGAACGTCTGCGCGCCGGATGAGATACACCTGGTCTTAAGCGTGACCACCAAGCTCTCGGACCAGATAAATGCGATACGAAGGTTCTCAGTGGTTCCAATAAACAGGCTGATATTTACCAAACTGGATGAGACAAACACACCTGGAACAATGTTTAACATAGCGCATAAAGCAAAGGTAGCTATTTCGTATTTAACCGTGGGACAGAACGTGCCCGAGGATATTGAGGTGGCCGAATCGCACAAGCTTGCCAATCTAATATTAGGAGAGCCGTTAGATGAACGACCAAGCTAAGAAACTTCGTGAGTTAGCGCAAAAGATTCGAGAAGAGCGAGAGCGGGCCAATCTTATTATTGATCCCATGGCAAGAACACCCGAAAAAGCCCCCGTTGAACAGAGTATCATTCCTGAGATTAAAACGCCCGCTGCCAGGTTAGCGACAAAAAGCTATGTGGACGTGGCGCCGGACGTAAGCGATAACGTTCCTCCCGCAGCGGAAGAAACCAGACAGCCCGAAGGCGAGATCATAGACATAACACCAGCCGTCAGGCCGTTACCGGTCGAACCGGAACCGCTTTTGCCAGTGCCCGTGCAGCCCCCACAAATTCAACCCGAGCCGATTCAACCCGAAAAACCTAAGCCTGTGCCAAAGATGGTGGTTGGCGTGTCCCCTACCCCGGCTCCAGCCGCATCGACATTTAGCACGAGGGTGATAGCGATAAGCAGCGGCAAGGGCGGCGTTGGTAAAAGTAATCTCGTTGCGAATCTTGGCATTGCGCTTGCTATGCGTGGTAAGAAGGTCATACTGCTTGATGCCGACCTCGGCCTTGCAAACATAGATGTGCTCTTCGGTATCAACCCAAAATATAACCTGAAAAACCTCGTTGATGGGGATAAAACAATGCAGGAGATCCTGGTGACCG
This sequence comes from Candidatus Aquicultor secundus, assembly GCF_002791875.1. NCBI lineage: Bacteria > Bacillati > Actinomycetota > Candidatus Aquicultoria > Candidatus Aquicultorales > Candidatus Aquicultoraceae > Candidatus Aquicultor > Candidatus Aquicultor secundus. Next base: position 21,518 of record NZ_PFNG01000205.1, read on the forward strand.
GTCCCCACTCGATTAAAATTGTGCCGGGCGGCTCGGGGATACCCGAGCTGGCTAACTTAAGCGATGAGCAACAGCAAAAACTTCTTGAGAGCTTCGTTTCGCTCGAACGCGAAGCGGATATCACTCTTATAGATACGGGTGCCGGCATAGCCAAAGATATCATTTCGTTTATCCTGGCCGCACGGGAAGCGCTTATAATCACCACCCCAGAGCCGACGGCGATCACCGACGCATACGGGCTGATAAAAGTCCTAACGCAGCGAGACCCCAATGTCGATATAAAAATCGTGGTAAACATGGTATCCAGCGAAAAAGAAGGTCAGGAAATTGCAGGCCGGATAGTCATGGCGACCAGGCAATTCTTAAACAAGAGAATTGAACCCGTCGGGTACATCGTCTCCGATCCATCGGTCAACATGTCGGTCAGAAAACAACAGCCTTTTATTCTAGGCTATCCGGGCGCACGGGCGTCCAAATGTATTAAACAGATCGCGGCAAGCCTTGATCAGGTAAGCACAGACGACATACAAATCACCGGCAGAAACGGGCTTCGCGGTTTTCTTTCCAGATTGTTTGAAAGATAGGTGTGGCAAAAGTGAGAAAGCATAAAGTTCTAAAACCAGGGCTTCTAGTGATGGTCGAGATAAAGCCCGGCGAGAATTGGCCATTTTCAATCGGCTCGGTCTCGGAGGACCTTAAAAGCATAACGTGTGAGCTTTTAATTGAAAACCCCCGCACACTTGATATAAAAGAGGGCGATAAGCTACTTGTCGTCTGCTCGGTCGAGAACGGCATATTCAGGTTCCCTACCACGGTGATGGAAGTTGCGAGTGACCCCGTGTGGCTTACGCTTGCCCTTACAAGCAAGGCAACGCATATCCAGCGGCGTGAGTTTTTCAGGCTCTCAAGGCCGCTTATACGGGCAAAATACCGCCCGCTTAACGGCCCTGAGGATATCTTCGAGAGCAAACTCATCGAAGCTCCGGTAAAGGATTTAAGCGGAAATGGCGTCGCCTTTGTTGTCCCCATAGAGGATGAACTCCCCTCCGGCACGCCGATTCGCACGGAGATAGAGCTTGCGGGCGGGCAGCAGGTAAGCCTTGTCGGCGAAGTGATGCGTTGTATCCCGAATGAGCCTATAATCGGTAAAAGTTTACTGTGCATATACTTCTCGCTCATCGACGAGCGCGACAGAGACCGCATTATCGGCCAGTTATTTAGAGAGCAGATTGATCGAGCCGGAAGAAGGCGGCGTCTTCATAGGAGAAACTAAATGGCCAATGGTACCATTAACAAGATTACTATCCTGGTTGGCTTCCTTATAAGTTTAATATCCACCTCAATGGCGTTGCTTACCGGTGGTGACATCATCTTCATACTCCTCCAGCGCTTTCTTCTTGCTTTTGCAATAACCGCCGTACTAACATGGACTATGTTGACGGTAGTCAACTCAGTCATCATAAACGCCGCACGCAAATCGATGGTTGAAATAAGCAAGGAATTCGACAAGGGGGCCGCGGCAAAAGGACAGAACCTTGATTTTACTTCCCCGCCGCTTGATGATATGGATACGGCCCTCGCCGGCGATTCCGAGAAACCTGAAATAAAAGAGTTTGAACCATTTAAGCCCCGAAAGATCGAAACCGATAAGGGAGATAGCAGTCAGACAAACTAAATCGGAAACGGTGAACGATGAACGGGACAGTAGCTACTCAAAACAAATGGGTGCTCTATAAGGTTCATAACGATCCACAAGCAAAAGAAGACCTTATCGTTAGCAATTTATCACTAGTAAAATACGTTGCCGAGCGCGTTAAAGGCAACCTCCCCCCGGAGGCTGACAGAAACGACCTGGTAAGCTATGGGATATTCGGCTTAATCGACGCGATAGAAAAATACGATTTCAGCCGCGGTATCAAATTCGAGACCTACGCGATCCCAAGAATCAGAGGGGCCATCCTTGATGGGCTGCGGGCATTCGACCTCGCCCCGCGATCAATGCGTCAAAAAGCCAAACAATTAGGGAAAGCATTCTGCGAAGTTGAACAACGCCTTGGCAGAACTGCGACAAATGAAGAAGTCGCTAAGGAACTGGATATTGATATCGAATCCTTTAACAGCATGCTTGCAGAGGTCAGCCGTCTCCCCCTCCTATCGCTTGATGAGATGGTAATCCAGGATGAAGAAGGCGGCGTTACTCTCGGTGAGCGCATCGAAGACAAAAACTCATACGACCCCGTCGAATTAGTCGAACTCACCGAGATGCGGGACTTGCTGATGGCGGGCATTGATAGCCTGAGCAAACAAGAGCAAATGGTGATCGCCCTTTACTACTACGAGGGCCTTACATTAAAAGAATCGAGCGAGGTGTTAGGGCTGTCTGAATCGCGGATATCCCAAATACGAACCAAAGCGGTCGTAAAGCTCAGGCACAAACTCTCGCACTTGCAGGTTGAAATCTAGCGCATACCTAAAAACAATCGGCGCAATTATTGTTTTCTTATTTTAGGCCGATAATTTTATAGAATAACGTTTACAGGTTTACGCTTATTAATGCTTTTATGGATAGTGCTTTTGTAAACATGCATTAGAGGATGGATACATGCAGGTAGAAGCTCTGGATTTAGTAAAAGCGGGTCAAATAGTCTACATCGAAGATGTAAAAGGTCTTTCCTGGCCTTTTGGTGTCAGCAACATCTTAAATCATGAGCTTGTCGTATGCCAGGCCCTCGGTAGAAAATCAACTCCACTAAATACAAATGCATTGAATACGGTGACAATTGTTCTCCCTGAGGAAAACGGCGCACATCTAATTAAAGCCGCAATTGATGAATCCGACGAGACAAAGAGCCGTTTAGTGCTCAACCCCACCGGAGAAATCGACTTTGTCCAACGCAGGCAGTATTTCAGGCTCTCCAAACCATCGGCGATAGCCCACTACCAGCTTATCGAAAAAGAAGTCATCGATGCCGAGATCTTGCCGGTCGAAGCCTTGGTGTGGGATTTAAGCGGGTGTGGCATCGGTATGGTGATACGAAGCGCGAAAACTATTTATACGGGCGGCAAGATGAAGCTTATTATAGCATTAGCAGAAGAACGCGCGATAGAAGTTGTCGGTGAGATTGTCCGAGTAATGCCGCGCAGTATTATCAGAAACGAATATCTGGTCGGCGTTAACTTCAAAAAGATAAGAGAATCCGACCGAGATAAAATAATCAAGTATATTACTCAAGAACAGCTTTCATTAAGAAAACCCAAGAAAAAAGCCTAGCGCCTTTGTAACAGTTTTTCACTAGATGCCTACAGGCCAGCATGCTATAATTCATTAGCGGATTGATTGTTTTACCGGGTGAGTAATAGTAGTTTTTTAGAAGGAAGGCGCGCCATGTCGATCCGGCCAACCGATCTTCAGATAATCGTTCAAAAAGCACAAGAAGTCGAGCGTGTGCAGCAATCCCAGCAGCAGCAATCAAAGGTCCAACAACAACAATTTGCTGAGCAACTGCAAAAGCAGCATGAGGTAAAAGAACGGCAGGTTAACTCTTCCCCCCATGCGGATGAAGTAACGATTCAAAACAAGAGTAAAAACGCCGGCCAGGGTTCGCACGACAAGGGGCAGCAAGAACAAACGAGCGGCGAAGCAGATAAAGAAAAAAAAGAAGCTCAATCATCGGCACCTGAACATATCATAGACATAAAAATATAGGAGCTCGTTTGGTATGGGGTTTGAACTAATAGTCGCACTACTTTCAATTACATTAATTGGAATCCCCGTTCTGGCTTGGGCAACGCTAAAGCGGATATCCGCCGCTGACCGGATGAGAAAGAACAACGAAGAGCTTCACTCCCTCGAAAACTCCCTCAGCTTAATGATTAAAGAACTGCAGGATTCGGTTAAGAAAGCCCTTGAAGATATGGAAGAATCCGCCGACAGGCTTAACCAAATGATCGACAAAGCGGATGACCGCATACGCGAGCTGCAATACTACTACGAATACGGGGATGAGCTAAGGCCAATTGTCCAGCCCCGACAGCCCGAAATAGCCCAGGCCCCTACACCACAAGCCACGGCAGTGCATGCACCTCAAGGCCAGGCTATCAAGCACAAGGAAGTTCACGAGCTAAGTCGCAGGGGCTGGAGCGCGGCTCAGATCGCAAAGCATACTGGTATGAGCGCAGACGAAGTCCAGCTTATCATCAACCTGATGGAGATAAGTACGATGGATATCCTCTCTCAACCCCGCCAGCCAAGGCAACCAATGGTATAATCCTAAAGCGCCTAAAGCTATGCTTCAAATACAACTGGTGCGATTAGCTATCTCCAAGCATCTGCCGTTTCTTCAGGATAGTCTCGATCTCCGTGATTCCAAGCATAAGCCGGCGCCTTCGTATCGGGTCCGATTCTTTGTTAAACTCTTTAAGAAGGTTGTCGCGTTCCTTTAATAAAATTCGCTCTGCCGAATCCATCCGCATTTCGAGTTCATCCATCTGCTTTTCTAAAAGCTTTTCGTTGTCGCCCGCAAAAAGCACTGATTTCAACCTTGTTATCAAGGCTTCAAATAATTGTGTTACGCCCCCCATATGCATCCTGCCCCTCGTATAGTTGATTGTAGCTATGTATCGCTATGGTGCTTGCACGCATCTTTGAAGTTGGCATCGAAGAACAACTCTTGCTCGGTCATTCTCAGCTCCCGTGCAATTTTGGTCATGAAACACGCTGATGGTATGTGCTTACCTTTCACCCACTTGTTTACAAGGCTGCGGTCTACACCGATTTTCCTTGCCAGCGCGCTCTGGCTGATCTCGCGCTCGTGCAATACCATCTCGAGTTTTGTTAAAAAACAAGTCATACGAAAACTCCCGCGTATTAACCTTCAAGTGAAAGGTTATAGAAACTTTTAACGATTGTCAACGGATGTTGTCAATAATTACTACGACAAGCTTATAATTATGGTATGAACGCATATGCGCCCGGCGACCGCACATATAAGGATTTCTCGGAGGCCCTTAGGGAGTTGATGAAGGCCAAGAAATTTAGCTTCCCTAAGCTCGCACGTGAAATTGAGCGGAAGCTATCGACCACGTACCTTCATAACCTGGCGTCCGGCAAATCAAAGCCTACTAAGGAGAACATCAAAGTTATCGCGAAGGGTCTTAAAATCGAGCCGTCGTACTTCAAGGAACACAGGGAATACGAGGCAAAAGACAAAATAGATAGAAACCCAAAAATCGCCGAACTTGTACTGGATGAGAGGGCGATTGAACTAACCTCGGAGCTTGTGTCTTTAAACGAAGAGCAAAAACAAGAGGTCGAGGAGCTAATAAAAGAGTTGAAAGCAAAGTACCGCACAGGCCGACGCGGGTAGGCTGCTATGCTGCCCTGCCAAGGCTTTTCCAGGTTTGCGCGTTCGTATGGGCGTTTGGCGTAAGACCGCGTTTTTTCTGCCAACTTGCAAGCACTGCCGCCGTTTTCGGGCCGAAGATGCCGTCGACATCAAGGCAAAAGCCCTTAGCATTAAGCCTTGCCTGCAGATTCTTTACTTCCGGGCCCCTGGAGCCAATGCTAAGGGTGGGCAGATGTATTACGGTCGGGTTTGTGGTTGCCTTGCGGAATGATTCGAATGCAGGAGAACGTGCCGAGAGCGGTTTTTATACCGATGATATTGCCGGCGATCCATCGGGAATCGATGATGACGGCTCCCCTCTTTTTGGGGTCTTCCCTCCATTGAGCGATAGTAAACGCTTTCGACTGTTAGTTCTATCGACGTCCTGGTGTACCGCTTTACAGCATGCTTGCGCCGGTAGTGGGTTTGTCGTTCCTGCCGGGCACTCGGCATAACCCCGTTCGGAAATGTCGGTAACAAATGCAAGGCTCAGCTATTAATTATCCCGCTTGCTTACCGATTAGTACTTAATAGTTAGCGATATCCAAAATCAAGGTGCTTTAAGTGTAAAGGGAGTACAGCATGGAAGATGGTGCTTTATTTAAAAGATTAATCTGCGAATTTGCAAAAACCATTGATGATTCTTTACTGCCTGAAACGACAACTTCTAGTTTAGGATTGAAAATTGCATCCCAAATGCAATGGCGGGTAAAAAAGGTGCTCGATCTACAGGAAGGTCAGCCAAGGCAAGCATTGTTTATAAATGCGCTGTCCAAATTACTCTATTCTGAATTCGATTATCAGCTAATCCCGGAATTAATCGAGAAAGATCGGATGCGCTTTAAAGTTAAACGCTGCCCCTTTACAGAAGATAAGTCGCCTTCACTTTGTTCATTTATGCGCGGAGTAATAGGCGGTATCGGGTTTCTGTCTTTTGGTTATAGCAAGGTAGTGGCAATAAGCCCGAGCCAAGAACAGGGGCCCTGCAGTTTTGATCTATATACTGCTCCGACACCGGAAGCCGAGAAACACATAGGTCTTGAATATTCTAGAAGCGCCTTAAACATTCTAAAAGGCGAGGATGAAAAGTACATCGACAGTCAACGCCAAGCACGTCGCAAGTTAATACTTGGATTATTTAGCAGTTTAGCCTTTTCCTTACATGATGAGCCATCCATAAAACAGCTAGTGCAGAAGTTTATTGAGAGCCTTTCATGCATTCCGGAAATTAGAATTGCGGCCCTTTACTTAAAAGATGAAGAGAGCGGTAATTTTGTCCTTAAGACTCAATATGGTATCCCAGAACAACTAGTGTACCCGGTTAAGATAATAGACCCTAAAGGTTATGCTTTAACTCATAACGTTAAAGGACCGCTGAAAGCAATCGAGGATTTTAACGGGCAACGGTTAGAAATAGCAAAGGCGTCCGCAGTGCGAACCTTTATATCTATTAAAGTAGAGACAAAGCGAAAGGTTTTGGGGGTGCTAAATATTGGTTGGAGGTCTACCTTCCCGATATCTCCCGAAACTGTTGAGGCAATAAAGGCCTGCTGCGGTTTACTTGGGACAGCGATCGAAAACAGCCAGCTATATTTTGAGTTAGAGAAAACATATGTTGAGAACGTCTCGATGCTCAACAGTTTAGTTAACGCTGTTGATCAGTTCTCAAATGACCATTCTATGAGAGTTGCCGAGCTTGCAAAAGATATTGCCAAGGAGATGGGCCTGCCTGAGGATGATATTGTGCTAATCTATGAAGCCGGCCGCATTCATGATGTCGGTAAAGTAACCATACCGATGCATATACTTAATAAGCCGGGAGAATTAACTGATGACGAGTTTGAGATAGTAAAAGAGCATCCATTAATAGCAGAAAAGCTGCTATCCCCGATAAAAGGCCTCCAAAAGTTAGTACCGGCTATTAAATATCACCATGAAAAACTAGATGGTTCAGGCTACCCGGAGGGACTAGTCGGAGAGGCAATACCAATTCATGCTCGGATTATCGCTGTTGCCGATGTGTTTGATGCGATGACAAATACGCGATCGTATCATGAAGCAAAAGATAGGCTTGATGCAACCCAGGAGATCATAAATGGTAGCGGCACTAAATTTGATACTGCAGCGGTCGGCGCACTGGTTGCCATTCTAAATAGTAGGGATCTGTCAGATCTTGAAGGTGAGCAAGAAAGAGAAACCGCTTACACGGATTAGGCCGGCCTTTCCGCTAAATTTACCAAAGTTATTTTTTTGCTATTCACCGGTTTTTGTTAATAAATGGCTTGACCCAGTAGTAGTATGCAATCCCTATGACTACCACAACCGCGTTGATAATAGCCGATTCGAGCGGCAAAGCAAAGGCAAGGATAAGCGCGGTAGCAAGACCCCCAATCGGTATAAGCCGATTGTAAATCTGCTTGTCTTTAAGACGCAATGCGCAGATATTCATCAAGGCGTAGTAGATGAGAAATGTAAGGCTGCTCGCCGTGATGACAGTGCCGAGCGTAGCGTAGAGCGCCGGCAGAATGATGAACAACCCGACCAGGATAACCGCCCTAGCGGGTACCAGGTAGCGTGGGTGGACCACGGCAAGCCATGCTGGCAGGTCGCCACCTCGCGCCATTGCGAACACGACGCGAGAGAGCGCAAGAACCTCGGTGAGGAGCACGCTTCCGATTGCGGTAAGCGCTCCGATCGACACCACGATTTCGCCGGGATACCCGGCAAAGCTAACGGCTGCCTTGCTGAGCGGCGCTTTGCTCTGCTCGATCGCGTTACTACCCAAAACACCAATGGCCACGCTCGAGGTGGCAAAATAAAGCGCTGAGGCGATAAAAAGCGCTGAGAACATAGCTTGTGGCAGCGTCTTTTGAGGGCAGGACACTTCTTCGACAAGGGTGACGGGGCGTGCAAAACCGGCGTAGGCGAAGACCATGAGCGCTGAGGCGCGGAAAAGCCCACCGATGTTGCCCGGATCAAATGGCTGGAAGTTCACCATGCTCACGCTCGGGATACCAATGATGACAAATCCCACCAGAACGCCTACCTTTGTGATGACCAGTAGGCCGTTAACCAGCGATGAGGTGCGGACCCCAAAATAATTAAATGCAGTTGCAAAAGCGATGAGTACAATTGTGGCTAATTTTAGCGACACTCCCGGCAAAAGTAGGTTGAAGTATCCGGTAAAGGCAATGGCAAACGTGGAGCTTGCCGTGATACCACCGAGTAGATAGAGCCAGCCCCCGATAAAGCCCACCACCGGCGATATGAGAACACGTCCGAACTCGTACGCGCCACCTGATTTCGGATATCGAATGCCAAGCTCAACTGAACTCAAACCGCTCAATCCCGCAACAATCGCACCGATGGGGAGCGCGAGTAAAAACGCCGAACCCGCTGCAGCTGACGCCTGGTTTATGGTTACGAATATCCCCGCCCCAATTATAGCTCCAAGGGCAATTCCGGTAGTATCGAGCACGCCGAGGGAACGCGTTAGACCGGACTTCGACATAATTCTTTCCCTTCAGGTGTAATAACTTGATGCAATCCGCTTGTCTTTTAGTACCCGAAAGAGCTTAGCCCACACTATTTATAAGTATTTGCAGAATG
>NZ_PFNG01000205.1:30525-30667 GCF_002791875.1 Candidatus Aquicultor secundus
GCCATACGCTCGTGGCTAACTCCATACGCCTCCAAGGCTGTAGGCAGGGTTTCTATATTAAACTAGGGATTGTGCCTCGATCGGGGAACCGTCCGTACATCAACAACCCTGGTAATGCCATCGGCTTTGAGAAGCCCAATGA
>NZ_PFNG01000205.1:30824-32672 GCF_002791875.1 Candidatus Aquicultor secundus
GAGGCTTTAATTGGGCGTTTTAAGCTCTATACTGAATTACTCACAGTTGGGTATTAAAAATCTTGCCAATTGCGATTTCTAAATCTTTGATAACTTCTCGAAAGTCCGGAACATTTTCTAACTGATGGCCGAGCGTGTTTTCCCATGCATTCATATGAGAATCAAGCCTTCCTGTCTCAAAGAAGTCGCTGACGTCATGAAAAGCAACTCCTTTGTGCTCACACTTCTCGTAAAATCCTCTTATGGAGTCCAGTATGCGGTTCAACGAAAAATATCAGTTTCTCGGATAATGTAAAATCCACCTTAATATCACGGCTGCCAAGCTTTGCCTGAAGTGGTCCGACAAAGCTAATGTAAGCCGTTATAGAATCATTACGCCGCTCAATCTTCTCCGGCGGAATCGCAAATTGAAAGCCTTGGCTTTTAGAAAGATCAAAAATCACACGCTCCAAGCCAGAAATTAAGTCGTTAGATTCAACTTTTTCCAAAACCGTAAAGTCTAAGTCTTCTGAGAAGCGATAATTATGAAAATAGATTTTCTTGAGCGCCGTTCCACCTTTAAAGGCAAGTAGTGGATATAGAACTGAATCGGCAATGCCCAAAAGAATCCAGGTAAGAACATAATCTTTCTCCAGGATTAGTTCGTTCATCTTCAGCCTGTGAGCAAGTCTTTGTAATTCTGATCGTGGAATCATTTAGTCGCCTTTTTAGGTTCTGGTTATATTGATTAGCTCTTCTGCGTCTACGTTTACTCTTATCTTCCAGGAACTTAAGAATCGTCCGGCCTCTTCAAGGGTAGGGTCAAGCAGCGCATAGCTAGACGAAAGCATGCCCTTTAGCTCAGATAATACCTCTTGACCGCCAAGACCATAGGTCTCCAAAAGAAATCCAAGACGCTTGGCTACACTTTTTCTGTTCAATCGTTTTGCGTATTGGGCTAGCTTTTGATAATCAATATTGCCTCGCTTTGCCCATATTCCCTTTGCGATTTCGCTAATGCCGCCACAAAGATCAGGCCGATCCAGGCAATCAATAATCGTTCGCTCAAGATCGCTTGCCCTCACCTTCTGAGACGACGTAATCCAAACGTCTTCAGTGCCCCATTCCATATCTTTTGGCTGCGTATATACAAATTGGTGGGTAGCGCCCAAAACCTCTTTCGGCCTTTTTCTGTTGGGGGTGCTGATATAGACAGTATAAATTGGCTGAATAATCATCTCATAAATCTCTAGAGCACTATAATGCGAAATATAGTACGGTTGAGGCTCGATTAAGTTCTTGGCAATAACGTACCAATTTTCAGAGTGTTCAGCCTCTTCCCCGGCAGATAAAGGAACAATTAAATACTTCCCGGGAATAAGCCGAATAAGCCATTTTTTCCTTACCAAATCACTTAAAAGTAAGCGAGTGGCTACAGCAGAGCTTCCTGTTATCTTTCGGGCATCCTCAACGGCAAAGATTGTTTTATCATGCGAAGATAAAACATTGAGAAGACGCGATTCAATTTTACCGAGGGTTCTTGAGCTATTTTCCATAGATAATTACCTTTTATGTGCAAATTGTGTCTTTACAGGATATATTATGCACATAAAACATAAATATTTCAATATCTTTTATCGGCGCGTATCTGCAGACAATTAGCGACAAACGAAGAATATACGAGGTCAGAAAGATTCGAGGTTCAAATCCTCTCCTGGGCTATCATTTTCCAAAATGAAAAAACGCCTGTCAGAAGGCGTTTTTTCGATCTCAAAACTGTGTAGCGGGGACAGGATTTGAACCTGTGACCTTCGGGTTATGAGCCCGACGAGCTACCGGACTGCTCCACCCCGCGTCGTTATGGCCGAT
>NZ_PFNG01000140.1:0-4560 GCF_002791875.1 Candidatus Aquicultor secundus
CGGTTTTCTCCGCGATGTTAAGCCAATCGCTTGATATAAAACAGGTCATAGAAACGGCCATCGAGATGGTCATGGAAGTTATGAAGGTCGAAGTCGTTCTCATATTTTCCCTTGATAAGCAAGCAAAGGAGCTGAGGGTTACGGGATTTGAGGGCGTTAAGCAGGAATACGCCGCCGCTGTCGACGGAATGAAGCTGGGCGAAGGTTTTTGCGGGCGGGTCGCCAAGACGGGAAGGCCTTTGCTCATTGAGGACACTGCAACCGATACCGAGCTTACCACCGATGATACCCGGCGAGAAAAAATAAGAACCCAGTTAAGCGTACCGCTGCGCTCACGGGGCAAGATTACCGGCACATTGTGTGCGTCAACACGGGCGCCTCGCCAATTTACGCACTCAGAAATCGAGTTACTTACCGCTATCGGCAACCTCACCGGTATCGCCATGGAAAACGCGCGTCTCAACAACGAGCGTGAAATGGCATCCGAACAGCTAAAGCAATCCGAAAAGAAATATCGAGAACTATTCGAGCACGCCCACGATGCCATTTGGGTACAGGACTTATCCGGTAAAATCACGGCCGCCAACCATGCCGCCGCCGATCTTTTCGGCTGCCCGCTCCCCGAGCTAATAGGGGCCGATACTCAAAAGTTCCTGCCGGTAGGCGAGATACCTGTCTCCGATAAGGTTCGCGAGCGGCTCTTGGCCGGGCAAACAATGAAGCAGCCCTATACGAAAAAGCTTATAAAAAAGGGTGGTAACGAAGCAATACTTACCGTAACGACTAATTTAATTTCTGATAACGGTCATCCCGGCGGCTTTCAGTTTATAGGAAGAGATATAACCAAAGAAGTTAGGATGCAAGAGAACTTAAGCTTCTACCTTCAGCAAATCACCCGCGCCCATGAAGAGGAGCGCCAGCGCATCTCACGCGACCTGCACGACTCAACCGCCCAGAACCTTATCGCCACCCTTCACCAACTCGAGAACTTTTGCCAAACCGATGAATACCTGCCGATGCCCAAGCTACGCTCACTCTGGAGCCTGCACGAGCAGCTTAAAGAACTGTTGCAGGAGATCCGGCGCCTCAGCCGGGATTTACGGCCGTCGATTCTGGATAACCTCGGACTTCTCCCTGCGGTAGAGTGGCTTACCGAGCAGATCAAAGTAGAGCATCGGATAGCGGCAGAGTTCACGGTGTCCGGCAACGAAAAGCGCTTTTCGCCCGAGATCGAGGTGATGCTGTTCAGAATCATCCAAGAGGCCCTCAGAAACATAGCTAAACATGCTGAAGCAACCAAGGCGAAGATAAACATCGATTTAAAAGACACCGAAACCAGAGTGACTATCAGCGATAACGGTAAAGGCTTCAGATTGCCGTCAACGCTTGGCGATCTCTCTCGACACGGCAAACTCGGTATTGATGGCATGCAAACACGGGCACGCCTGGTAGGAGGCACATTCTACGTTCGTTCCCGACATGGCGAAGGCACTACTATTACGGTCACTATTCCTGCGTAGCGGTCTTCACGACCAGAACAGGGCACGGTGCGTGGCCTATAACTTTTTCGGTTACGCTGCCCATAAGAAGGCGGGCCAAGCCGGTTCTACCGTGGCTTCCCATCACGATTACGTTTGCTTTCTGTTCATTTGCAAGCTCCAAGATCATATCCTGCGCCGGGCCTTCTTTAACGAACGTTTCTACCCCGACATTGAACTCTTGCGCCTTATTCTTAACCGATTCAACGATACCCTGCGCCATATCTACCATCTGGTCCACTACATCGGGAGCGTCGCCATACGCCTCATACGGCACATCGACAACCGAGACAACCTTGAGACCGGCCCCGTAATGTCCGGCAATCCGTATCGCTCTATCGGCCGCAGCCTTGCTATACGTTGACCCATCGGTTGCCAGCAGAAGAGTGCTCCAACTAAGAACCGTATCATCGGGTACGACAAGAACATCCACAGGGCTGTATCCTATAACCCTTGCGGCAACGCTACCCAACAGCAACCTCCCCAGTGCGGAACGCCCTTTCCGCCCAACCGCGATCAGGTCGGCGCCCCGCTCCTCGGCCACCTCAATTATCGCCTTATGCGTATTGCCTTCAAGCTCTATCGCCTGGATCATTGGACATGCCGATGCCGGTTCCTCTAGCGTCGACATCGCCCGATCGATTGATGTCATATAGAATTTGCTTGCTTCATCGGCACCAGGAACCCCTACGCTACCCTCGACTCTCGGAACAACCGTTACAGCCGCTATATTACACCCGCTCTCCTTTGCAACATTAGCCGCTTGAACCAGTGCATTCTTACTGGACTCAGATCCATCGAATGCTACCAGAATATTCTTATACATACCTTCCGCCTCCTCAGCCTCTCTATCATAAGTTCACTTAGTCATGCATATCTCACTTCGTATGCATAATATTCCCACTTTCATTAGAACTTAATCACTACACATGTGCTTGCTTAACTACGAGCACCGGGCACTTCGCCTTCTCTATTACTTTTTCCGTAACGCTCCCCATGAGAATACGCTCGAGACCGGTTCGGCCGTGGCTTCCCATGCAGACGGCATCGGCCTTAAGCTCATTTACCAGTTTTACGATCTGCTCGTGGGGCTCACCTTCACGGATAAACGTCTCGGCATCCAAGCCGATCTCCTCTGCTTTACGTTTTACGACATCGACATTTTCCTGAGCGTGCTCGATCATCCGCTCGACTGCACCGGGAAGCTCGTTATATAAGTTATCGCTCGCGCCAAGAACCGAAACGATCTTCAGGGCGCTGCCGTGTGCCGATGCAAGTTCAAGAACACGGTCCATCGCTATGTCGCTGTACTTGGAACCGTCCGTCGCGAACAGGATGGTGTCCCAAGCGATCACAGCTTTCCCCGGCATAACCAGTACATCTATAGGGCTGTACCGTATAACGCGCGCCGTAAAGCTACCGACAAACGCCCTCTCAAGTCGAGAAAGTACCCGCCGGCCCATTATTATCAAATCGCAGTTGCGTTTATCGGCAACGTCGATGATGGCTTCGTGTATAACGCCTTCTTCGAGAATAGTTTGAATTTCCGCCTTGTCCTCGACTATTAATTTTATCGAATTGATCGGCGTATGGTCACGCGAACGGCCGGAGCCGTCTGATTGCCGCACGCGAACCAGCTCTGGCTCTCCTTCGCTCGAACGCAACACGGTGACGGCCGTAACCCTGCACGTTTCGCTCTCGGCAAACTTTATCGCCTGCTTAAGCGCATTTTTGCTGCAGTCAGAGCCGTCGAACGCGACCAGCATGCATTTATACTTTCCCACGGCCATATAGCCCCCTAACCGATCTCCCCGAACAAATTGTAGGTAAATGCTTCGCATCAAAAAACCGACTACCGGCCAATTAATAATAAGATAGGCTCACCCCGAAAACAAGGAGTGAGCCCATAAAAGACTGTTGCGATTATTACGACTATCGTGCCTACCCACGTTAAGGTAGCAGAGATTAATATCCTTTAACAACAAGCACCGGGCACGGCGCATTACCGATGATTTTTTCGGTGACGCTGCCCATAAGCAACCGCCTCAGGCCGGTTCGCCCGTGGCTACCGACACATATAATGTCCGGCTTCACAAGGCTTGCGACATCCAATATTTTTTCATGGGCGTCGCCGACGCGAACGAATGTCTCTGTTTTCAAGTGAGCGACCTCGGCTGATATTTTTACCAGCTCGGTATTGTCGCGAGCCTTTTCAACCAGCTTTTCGACATAATCCGGCGCTTCGGCGTACGCTTCGATGGGGATATCGACAACAGACAGAATATTTAACTCTTTTCCGTACGTATACGCAAATGTTATCGCCCTGCTCGCGGCAATCTCGCTATAGTGTGATCCATCCACTGCAAGCAGGATATTGTCCCATTTGATGACGCTGTCATGTGGCATAACCAGCACATCAATCGGGCTGTAGCCGATAACGCGCGCGGTGACACTCCCCATAAAAGCCCGTTCAAGCCCGGTACGACCCCTTCTGCCCATGACGATTAAGTCGCAGTCCCTCGCAACCGCCAGGTCGATAATCGACTCATGGATATCACCCTCAGCAAGAAACGTATAGACTTCGACACCTTCCTGCGCAGCAATTTGCCGCGCTTCGGCGAGGATCTTTTCACCGGGTTCTTTAAAAGCTTCCTTCATATTTTGGATGCCGATCAGTTCAATTTCGCCCTCATATGTTGGTATAACTGTTACTGCCGTGACCGAACATCGTTCTTTACGTGCAAACCTTACGGCTTGTCTAAAGGCGTTTTTACTTGAATCGGACCCATCCAGTGCGGTGAGAATTAGTATATTCTTCACCTTTTTAAATGGTAACAACTTACCCATTATCATCGCTTCCTCACTGCTCGGCGGCAGTGCGGTATTTCATGTTCGCTACCGCCGGCAAAATATTTAAGCTAAGAATCGCAGTTCATTAATTAGTTACCCCTGAAAAACTCAGGGCAAATTAAATCAAATATTTAGGACAAAAGAATAGGAATTCCCAGCTCAGATGTCGAAT
>NZ_PFNG01000027.1:0-4518 GCF_002791875.1 Candidatus Aquicultor secundus
ATGTCGTTGCCGCTATTTTTCTTGGTAACAGGAGTCTTGACAGTGGCTCTCAACTTTACCACCACCTCGCCGGATTCCTTCTTGTGGGGATAAAGATCAGTACGGATGGTAAAGGACGTTGGATGGATAACGTCTTTATCGAGCGGCTGTGGAGAAACGTCAAATACGAGGAAGTGTATATTAAGGCATACGGATCGATAACTGAGGCACGAAGAGAGCTTAAAGAATACTTTGAACTGTACAATGAACGGCGCCGACATCAAGGTCTTGACGACTTAACGCCGGATGAGGTTTACTTTGCTACATTGAAGCAATTACCGACAGCGGTTTAGGTTAAAGCGGTTTATCACCTAAGAATTGATTTTTGCTGTCCAGAGAAACCCGGCCAGCTCTGAAATACTAGTACTTACTCTTCTGAGGTGCGGGAAGCGTGGAAATAGAGGATGGCTTCTTCCCGGAGAATACACCCAGCTTTTTGTAGATTTTAGCAAGATTGCCTTCTTGCATGCTTTTATCTGCCGGAGTCTCACCGCAAGAGGATGAGAACGACAAACCTCTTGGAACGGTTTAACCAGGAGATTAAGCGCAGAACAAAAGTGGTACGCATCTTCCCCAACGAGGATACGGCGCTTCGGCTGATCGCCGCCTTGGCGGCAGAGCAAACCGACGAGTGGCTCTCGGGTAGAAAAATACCTGGATATGTCGGAGAGGATCGAGGGGGCAGCTGACATACAGCCGGAGACAAATCTAGTGCTCGCGTAGGCATATTACTTGAGGAACGAATTTACAGAAAAATTGGGACTTGACCGGCCGCTATGCGAAAACCAACAAGATAGTGTTCAATAACTCAACCCCTTCTTTTTCTTTCTACATTCATCGGGTAGAATTAAGCACGGCAAGAACAACGCTTACAAATATAACAACAACCATAAATCCTAATATGTATTTTTGGACATTATTCGGTACCTTTGCCTTCATTGTTGAATTAAATAGGTAAAACAGCCCTATTCCCCAGATAACAAACAAGGCATGCGCCCAATCATCGTATTTGTAGTGCCACGTTATAGCTGCAATTACCCCAATAACAATCCATAAAGCCCAGCGCATAAATCCTAATTTACCAGTATTCATAAATGATCACTCATTTCAAGGAGCGTTTTAATAGAATGGTTAAATCTTCCTAATGTTAGCAGAAAAGCAAAAAAGCACTATATTTAAAGTCCAATAATTACGGTAACTGTAATAAAGAATCAAGTTAGTTTCACTAATAATTTACGTTGAGATAGAGTACACATTCGCCCCGCACTTGCCTTAATGATTGCTGAGTATCGTAATTGCTTTCTTAGGGTAGGTTTATGCGGGGTTCATGTGTAGGTGGCATCTCTTTATTGGAGGTGCCTATTTCTTTTTAATAACATCCTATAAGGCATCCTGTGGCATAGCCGCCCAAACATGATGCGCACCCTCCACAACTCCAAACGTTAGGGCCAAAAATGCAACTACCACAAGCAGCCTCGCATAAAAACCTCAACCAATTAGGTAACGAGGTCCATATTGAACTTAAGCACCGCCTTACACAGTCCCAGTAGCCTAGCGCAGAAACAGTGCCTGGCTCATCTCCGAGTATGCTAACTACTTGATCGTTTTCATACCGGGCTCCAGAGATAAGATTACCTTGAGTATCATAAAAACCCATGCTTCCGTTTAGCGGCAAATCTTTGTTGTAACATTCTATCGGCTGGCCACTTTCGTCTGTTAAAGACATCGCAAAAACTAGAACACGTATGAACAGCTTCTTCTCTGGACAATAATAAGCTAGCAATGATTTAGAAGTATTCGCAGTGGCGCTTTTAATCGGTGCCACAACCGCTTGCAGCTTGATGCCGCAATAAGTAACCAGTTGCGCTTCATGCCAACCAATTACTTCTCCGCCTTTATGCTCAAATTGCCTAATATCGTCAGTTTCTTTTAATTGCTTAATCAATGAATCGGATGCCGAAAGGTTTACGGCAGAGGTTACTTGGCCAAACTTGGCCTCGTCTGAACCGCCTGTTTGTCAACCTCCAGTTGCTTGAACCTGAACGGTATCAAGCGCAAAAGCTGGGGCCATGCCTGCTGTTAACATAGCAATAACTAGCACGCATATTATAAGTTTCGATAATCTATCCATGAAATCCTCCTTAAAAATACAGCCACATTGTTTTGCTACACTTAGAAAGCCACCTTTTGGTTCGCCTCGAGCTTTGTAGCTCGTGTCCAATGGGTAGCTTCAATTATTCTGGCGAAATATTTCCGCCTTACCTAAGACCCTCAAAATAATTACCCCCCTTCTTTTTGTACCTCTGTAGCGCTAGGCTTTTAATAGCTTGACCGCGCTTTGTTTGGAAAACGTGGCATGCCCGTTCTCATCTCACAGGGTTTGTTGAATCCTGCAAAATACGTTAATTAGAGGGGCCAAGAGGCCCGACTTATATTGTGCCTACTGCGATTAGGATAGTAATGATTTGTTCCTAGCAATTCCATTAAGACATCAACAAGATTCCGCCCGCTGCTTCTATTTCTTGTGGTTAAGCCTACACAAAAAAGGTTTAGCTGTCTGTCACCCAAAAGACTCAAAAACACGAAAAACTGTGTCACCCAAAAGTCCTAATAGTGCGTAGACGATGAGCTGATGAGTACTAGAAATACTAGTACTTACTCTTCTGAGGTGCGGGAAGCGTGGAAATAGAGGATGGCTTCTTCCCGGGAGGATACACCCAGCTTTTTGTAGATTTTATAGAGATGGTTTTTAACGGTTTTCTCGGAGATAAAAAGCTCTTGCGCGATTTGAAGGTTTGTCTTTCCTGTGCTTAGACTGGATAGTACTTCAAGCTCGCGGCACGAGAGATTTGTGGTCGTTACGACCGTGATCAGCTCTTCAGCCTGCCGAAGCTCAGCTTCTGCTTGAGCGGCCTCATTTTGCGCTTGCTCGATTTTACGGATAACATGCGCTGGGAAGCCGAAGAATATGGTAAGCAAGAATAATGCCAGATAACCGGAGCCAAGGATATCAAAATCATTCAGTTTAATGATCGTCGCTACGGTCTGGTCATTGAAGACAATGCCTAGAGTATATAAGATGCTGAAATAGCCCGTTGATAAAAATGCGACCTTTATGCTGCTGGAATAGTATGAAGCAATAAGAATACTTGTAAGCGCATAGAGAAAATAAGGGCTTGCCCAACTGCCGCCGCTAAGCCCCATCAATATGCCTGAGATCGTGATGTCCAGTGCCAGCAAAGCGAAATAACGGTTAAGAAGCTTAGTTAGTTTGCGCCAGAATAAGGTGAGAAGCAAGCAATACAATACAGCAAAAGTAAAGACGTATGGCGATTCAGGTCTCGTTTTGAAAGAAAAAAGAAGCACTATATTGACGAGCGTGAGCCAGCGCATTATTAGCAAGTGAAGGAGATTTGCTTTTATATCACGCAAGTCAATCCTCCTGACCGGTAATCTTTGATATTGCTTCTTTCTTTGAGGTAACGCTAAGCTTATCGTTGATGCGCTTCAGATATGTCTTAATTGTGTTCTCAGAAATCCCCAGCTCAGATGCAACCTGACTGACTGTTTTGCCCTCGGATGAGAGCATCAGCACCTGTGCTTCACGATCGGATAACCGGTTGAACGCTAATGATATCTCAAGGCACTTTCTCCCCCTTGCGAGATCGTTATTAATGCAGGCCTTTTTCTTGTTTATAGCTTCGAGTTTGTTTAATAAATCAGCCAGATACGCCATGGCGAAAGCAATAAAGAAATAAAATAGAAAATACGTTGAAATATGCTCGCCCGATTCCGCCAGATATGTTACCCAATAGCCGCCCATATATGTTCCGGCAATAAGAAGCACGCTCTCGACGCTTGCAAATATAAAAGCGCCTCGGTAGCTAAGTAGAAATGCTGCAAGAAACAGCGGACTGAACGTGTAAAGAAGATACGGCGATTCATATGCACCCGAAGCTACGCGAAACGCATGCACTATGAATACATCGATAAGTAGGAGATAAGGGTGCGCTTGAAGCCAGTTTAGGGTCGTATATCTGAATACATAAAGGAGAACACTGTATAGAATCGCTATAGCAAGGAGCCACACTGATAGCACCTTCAAACCGGTCAGAGCAAGGATGACTACATAGCCAAGAGTTATAAAGCGATACCATAAGAAGAAAACCCTTATTCCCTGTTTTGAAGGCGTTTCTAATAGAGTATTCATATGCCTAAGTTTCTGTGTCGTTACACTATAACGTCGTATGACTTGATGTAGTGACAATGATACCTTGCGCTAGGTATGCCGTCAAGCGCTGTCAATGCGCGGACTATTAAGTTAGCCGTGGGTCAGCATTTAACCGCAACGGTGATGGTTTTGAAATTAAGCGAGGGGTTTTGATTAATCTTTTTTCGTGTCTTTGGCCACTATGTGCTGGCTGAGCTTGCAGGACATTTTGACCGGCGGAGGCTCGTCTTCTTCTATCCACTTGCGCA
>NZ_PFNG01000200.1:0-4456 GCF_002791875.1 Candidatus Aquicultor secundus
CAGCCAGGTAAACGATGGTTATTGGAATGACGACCACAAAATAGGAATAGTAAAAGAAAAGCCAATCTATACCTCTGTCAAAGACGGAGGCCAACTCAATGGTATTTTTGCCGAGAGGGTAGCTGCCGATGCTTCTTGTAGTACCCGCCGACAACAATCTCGCGGAAATTAGGAACGCCAACGACGAGAGCTAGTACTGCAATGATGGCACACCCCATAACCGACCGGTAAGTAATCTGCTTGGCGTTTGTTCTTAGCGCAAGGTAGCTGATTCCGCCAAACATCGCGATAGCGGCAAACACGGCTATATGCAGATAAGAGAGCGCTTCAAATGTGAACGAGCTTGAAAACCATGGCGTTATCACGGCAAGCAAACCGAGAACCAGGGTGGCGGTTGCAAACTGCACTCCTATTGCGGCAAGTACGGGTTTAATCTTTTCTTTTGAGAGCAGAAAAAGCGCGGGCACTACAGGGAGCAGCGTCATCGAAAGAACAAGGATGAGCGTAAGCGACATCATGATCGAGAGAGCTACGCACGCGCCTCCAAGGACGGCCAGGATCGCAAATTTCCAATTACGGCCCTCAGAATAATATCTTTTGGAGACGAGAAATAAGGCGAGAGCCGATGGTACAAGGAAGATATCTGCGGTGATATGGTCGATTGCCGCACTGCTTAAGAGTATGAAGAACGGATGAACCAGCGCAACAGCAGCCGTTGTTAACCCGACCTTTTTCCCGAACAGTTCTTTGGCGAGAAAATAGATGGGGATCGCCGCAGCCGTACCGAGGAGCACCACCAGCAACCCGGCCACTTCCTGGGGATTCAGGCTCAGGATTTTAGATACCGGCAGCGAGATAACCGCAAGTAAATAGGGCCAGATAGGTGGAATATCGGGCTTAAAACCCCAGGGATAGTTAGAATAGAAATCCATGCCGGTCGGCATCTTCGGAAAGTTATGGATAATCAGATCGAACAATCTGAGGTAGCTCGATGAGTCGGAATCTGCAGTCAACGTGAGGGTGGGATCGCCCGTCAAAATGGGCAAAATCTTGAATCGTAAAAACAGTGAAATAAGCGTCAAAGCTACAAAAGCTAAGATCAGATAGACGTTGTTTCGCGGACAGGCGGTACCACTCCGTTTTGAAGAATTCTTATTAACTTTGTCTTGAGTTGAATCCTCGAACTCCAAGGCCAGTCCCCGCATCTTAAGTGGCCAAAAATCTCTCTCTACAATACCATTGCGTCTAGACAATAGAAAGGCTTAGTAACTTCAAAGCCACGGATAGTGAATGTATTCAAAAAAACCTTTGTCAATAGTGGCGGGGATTCGTTTTTTTATCTAGAGTAGAGAGATAGATATGTTGCTAAGGGTTTTGGCTTATGTTAACCGGTATGTTTCGCGGGCGTTAGACATGATTCAGGAGGTTCAAGAATTGAAAGGTATTAAAAGAGGGCTGCCCGTCGAGTCCGCCGCGCCAAACAACTTCTTGATAACGAAAAAACAATGCAGATTATCGATGTGAGGGAGCCGGATGAGTTTGCGGCCGGTCATATCGAAGGGGCCCGGACAAGTGGCCGTATCCGCTGGTCAAGTAACCCTCAAAAGTTGATTCGGTTTTATTATTACGGAGGTTTTTATGGGTAAGATTTTTAAACAAGCCGTTATCTTTTTTGCCATTTTTGCAGTCATTGTCGTTGCGCTTATCTACTTCAACAAGGCAAGGGATACATCCACGCAAGATTATGGGGTTAGTGAGACCACTACATCCGAGGCGGCTCAGCAAAAAGATGCGTCTTCAGCAAACGCGCCTTCGACCGGCATAACCGTTGCCGGCACGGTTCCGGTAACCGCTAAGGCACAAGCGGTTATCGAAACAAATAAGGGAAGAATCGTTTTTAGCTTCTACACAGATAAAGCACCGAACACAGTGCAGAACTTCATAAAGCTCGCAAATTCCGGTTTCTACAACGGAATTAAATGGCACAGGGTCGAGCCGGGCTTTGTTATCCAGGGCGGAGACCCCTTAAGCAAAGACGGTGATCCGAATAACGATGGGCAAGGTGGGCCGGGCTACACGATTAAAGCGGAGTTTAATGACTTACACCACGCGGAGGGCACCGTGGCCATGGCCCGCTCCGACGACCCCGATAGCGCCGGCAGCCAGTTCTACATTTGCCTGGGCACCCTGCCCGATCTTGACGGCAAATACACTATATTCGGCCGGGTAACAGAGGGTATGGACGTCGTGAAAAGCATCCAGGTGGGCGATATCATGAAGCGGGTTTATATCGAGGACAAGAAATAAAGGGCCGCCGGAGCCATAAGCGACAGTCCTAGTAAAGCAGCCATTAAAACTCTAACCAATATAAGGGCACTAAATGGTTAAACCTGGTAAAACCTGGGTAGATATATAATGTAGGAGGTGAAGATAATGGCAATGAAGAAGATCGCTCCGCTGTGGACCATCATCTATGCTGTGCTTGTTGTAGCAATTATCTTGGCCTTGTTTCAAATTGTAGGAGTATTCGCACTTACTCCTGTTCTTGCAAATATCATTTACCTGTTAGCGATTTTTGCTGCTATCGTAACCGTTATTCACTTGGCCAGGCTGATATAGTCTAACGCGACTAACGCGTCTACCGCGGAGAAATAGGAGAGGGGGTTACGGCCTCCTCTCCTATAGTTTTAGCGATGATAGCGTTTCCAACCTATAACCCTGTTTATGACCCTGGCTGTCCTAAGAAAAGGCTCGACGCCTAAAATCTGCGTGGTTTGGAATAAATATAAAAGAGGATATCAAGGAGGATTATGATTAAGGTTGTCATTTTTGACGTTGACGGTACGCTTAGAGCCCCGGATCAACCGGTTGAGCTGGGTGTAGTCGCGAGGATGCACGGGCTTGTCGAATACGACGTGCAGGTTTCGCTCGTATCCGGCAAGGGCGCTGTATACCTTTTTGGCCTCGCCGAGGGCTTAGGCATCCCAAATCCGCTGGTCGGAGGCGAAAACGGTGCGGTTATATTTCGTCCCCAGGAAAAGATCGAAATCGTTTATCCCGTCTCCGAGGAGGCCCGCAAAAGCCTTGATTATATTAAAAGCGGCCTCTGGCATATGTTCAGGGACAATGTCTGGTTTCCACCGAATCAAACCGGTGTTACCGCGTTTGTAAAACCGGGCTTATCGGTTGAAGATGTGTACCGGCAGGCGGTCCGGTTTGTCGAAGACCACAGGCTTTTTGACCTCTATGTGCTCCCGCACTGGGACGCGGTCGATGTTATGCCGAGAGGCCTGGATAAAGCGGTGTTCGTAAGGTACCTAAACAGCATCGGCTACACAAGCGAGGAAATCGTGGCGGTAGGGGATGCGCTTAACGATATCCCGATGTTGCAAATCGCCGGCTCCTCAATCACGTTTGAAAGCTCCCTTCAACAGGTAAAAGACTCGGCGGATATCGCCGTTAAGGACATCTACGATGCGTTTGACCTGATAGAGGGCCTTATTGGTACGAAGCGCCGGAAAGCTGCATTGTAAACCGGATGTGTCCTACGCACTCTCATTTTCTCTGGGAGAGCGGAGGGGCGCACTACGCATTATTCCTGGCTTTCTTGCGTGAGTTCTCGTCCAGTAGTTTCTTGCGAATGCGAATCGCTTTGGGAGTAATCTCGACGAGTTCGTCGTCCTCGATAAATTCCAGCGCCTGCTCAAGGGTTAGCTCCTTATGAGGCGTAAGTCTCAGCGCGTCATCGGCTCCCGATGAACGCATGTTGGTAAGCTTCTTTTCTTTGATGGCATTAACCGTCAGATCGACGCCCTTGTTATTCTCACCGATAATCATGCCCTCGTAGACATCGATGTTTGGCGGGATAAAGATTTGACCGCGGTCCTGGAGGCCGTTGAGCGCATACTTTACCGCTTTACCGCCTTCATGGCAAATCAGCACGCCCTTATCGCGCGTCGGTATTTCGCCCTTGAAGTACTCATACTCGTAGAAGTTGCTATAAAGGGTGCCGGTGCCGCGCGTCATGGTCAGAAACTCGCTTCTAAACCCAATGAGCGAGCGGGAGGGGATAACGAACTCCATCCGCACGCTGCCCGAATCGGTCTCCTCAAAGTTTTTCATCTCGGCCTTGCGTTTGCCCATCTCCTCGATGACGTACCCATGGAAGTCCTTATCGACATCGATAACCAGATATTCTATCGGCTCGAGAAGCTTGCCGTCTACTTCTTTAAAGATAACCTTAGGTTTCGATACCTCGAGTTCATGACCCTCACGGCGCATGGTCTCGACCAGGATGGAGAGGTGCAGCTCGCCGCGACCTGAGACTTTCAGCATATCCTCGTTATCGATTTCCTCAACGCGAAGCCCGACGTTTACCTTGGCTTCCCGTAAAAGACGCTCGCGTATATGGCGGCTCGTTAAGAACTTACCGCCGTCTTTTCCGATGAATGGGCTG
>NZ_PFNG01000029.1:0-559 GCF_002791875.1 Candidatus Aquicultor secundus
CTCGCAACCTTAATAACGTCCCTCGTCGTGATAAGCGGCTTAATCGGGTTTCAGATTATCAACGACGCTGACACCGTAGAGGCCGGTTAGGTTAAAGCACTCACCGTCCTTAGAAATGCCGACCACGTCTATGCCCATGTAAGCAAGCTAGAAAAATCCGCATACGTGTTCCTTGCAGGCAACGATCCCGCTTTACAAACCAATTTCTGGACCGAGTATAAAGAAGCCGTGGCCGATATCGATAAGCAGGTAATCCCACTACACAATGGTGACTGCAAATCATGCCACAAAGCATTTCTAAGCATCGGTTCGGAAGTCAAGGCTCTAAGGGCCAACCTCACCCTCGCGGATAACAACGGACTGGCCGGCGGTGGTAAAAACCTCGAGTACGAACGCCTACTGCAGCGAAACATAGCGACCCTTGAACGGGCCTCCATACAGGCCGGCAAGCTTGCCCAAACCGAGGAAAAAAACTCTGCCGTTGCGACAAAAAAACTGCGCCTTAAACCCAATGACAACAAGCGTGTCATCAGAGCCCACCGACTTGTCAATCGGACGC
>NZ_PFNG01000029.1:590-1438 GCF_002791875.1 Candidatus Aquicultor secundus
CAATCGGACGCAATCAATTAAGCACTATATAGGCATCCTTAAAGAAGGCATAAAAAAACACGATTCCGCCCGAGTTCAGCTAGGGCTTAACCATCTCTCAGAATTGGCGCAATCCAAACCGGTTGAACCGCCACTTAAAGGCGATTGTTTTTCATGCCACCAGTCGATAGCGGGCCTCCCAAAACAGGCCGCAACGATATCGACTTCGGCCCGTCAGCTGTTTGCAACGGCACCCGCAAGCCCTGCACGTCGACTGGCGCAGGGTAAGTTTGACTCGTCGCTAAAGCAATTCAATACATCGATTTTAAGAATATTGCAACTGGCACGAGAGGACTCTTCCCGATCAATGCGCAAGGCCGATGCGGTTCGACAGCAATTAAAGCTTTTTATGATCGAACTAGATATCGCGGTCGTCCTAGCGTTCATAACAGTCGCCTTCATCCTCGTACGGTGGGTCCGCAAGCGTCTTGCTGCCTTTGGTAACGCCATCGAGACAATCGCGGAAGGTAACTACTCGTATATATTAAGCGTTAACTCAAACGATGAAATATCGGAATTAGCACATACGTTTAATCTCATGGTTGGGAAAGTGCGCTCCTCCCAGGAAACACTTGCCTCACTCAACCAGGAGCTTCGAGAGCTTCATCTTAACACCGTTAAAGCGTTTGTTGAGGCCATCGAAGCTAAGGACCCGTATACCAGAGGACACTCGGAAAACGTCGCGAGATATTCTCTTCTTCTCGGTCAAGAGCTGGGATTCTCAATCGAAGAACTCGAAGAATTACACGTTGCTGCACTGCTTCACGACATCGGCAAAATCGGCATACGCGAGGAAATCCTTTTTAAGC
>NZ_PFNG01000029.1:1461-2192 GCF_002791875.1 Candidatus Aquicultor secundus
CAAATTGTAGGCAGCATTCCCAACCTGGCAAACATCGCCACCATGATCCGTCATCACCACGAGCATTATGATGGGCGTGGCTATACGGAAGGGCTGGTCGGCGAAAGCATCCCGTTGGGCTCCCGCATACTCGCGATCGCCGATTCGTTTGACGCCATGACTAGCGACCGCCCGTACAGAAAAGGCTGTGGCACAGAAGAGGCGCTTAATGAGATAAAGCGCTGTGCCGGTACTCAATTCGATCCCGCGCTAGCCGAGGCCTTTATAAAGGTAATGGATAATACCGACATTAGTGATTGGGGTGATATACTATCAATCGCATAACCGGCTTATTATGGATAAATGAAAAAGCAAAAAGCATATATAGCAAGCTCCAAGGCAGCAGATTCGCAATCGATTTCACCTTTCTTGGGTTGCGTGCTGCAATAATAGGGATTTTTGCCATAGGGCTAGCAAGCAGTATGATCGAGCCTTCACGGCAATTTCTTACCTGGCTCGGTGCATATGCAGCCACCACTCTTGTATTGATGGTCGCAAAAAAAGAATTCTGCCGGTTCTCCTGGTCGTACTTGCTGATATTAATCCCCGATGCCTTTTTTGTTATCAAGATGCTCACCAGTCTCGGTACCCTTGAAGTTTACCTGGTTTACGCATACTTCATCCTTGTTGCGCTCTCCTCGTTGCAGCTTGGGCTTAGGGGCAGTGTGGCAACGGCGGCGTTTATTTCAGTT
>NZ_PFNG01000058.1:0-5504 GCF_002791875.1 Candidatus Aquicultor secundus
TTTAATAATGCTCGTAATCCTACCCGCTCCAACTGTTCTGCCGCCTTCACGAATTGCAAAGCGAAGGCCTTCCTCCATAGCGATGGGGGTGATAAGCTCGATTGTCATCTCTACGTTGTCTCCCGGCATAACCATCTCGGTGCCCTCCGGAAGAGTGGCAACCCCGGTTACGTCCGTTGTCCTAAAGTAAAACTGCGGGCGGTACCCGTTGAAAAATGGGGTGTGCCTGCCGCCTTCTTCTTTTGTTAGAACGTAGGTCTTGGCGGTAAAGTTGGTGTGCGGGGTGATGCTTTTTGGGCGTGCCAAGACTTGCCCGCGCTGAACCTCGTCTCTGCCGATACCGCGCAAAAGAACGCCGATGTTGTCTCCCGCCTGGGCCTCGTCAAGTAGCTTTCTAAACATCTCTAAGCCCGTGACAACGGTTTTTCTGGTCTCGTCTTGCATGCCGATGATCTCGACCTCTTCGCCGACTTTGACCTTGCCACGCTCGACTCTACCCGTTACAACGGTGCCCCTGCCCGTGATGGTAAAGACGTCTTCTACCGGCATCAAAAAGGGTTTTTCGATGTCGCGCTCGGGGGTGGGGATGTAGGAGTCGATCGCTTCCATGAGTTTCATGATGTTTTCTGCTTCTGCCGGGTCTCCTTCGAGGGCTTTTAATGCGGACCCCGGGATAATCGGGATATCGTCGCCCGGGAACTCGTACTCGTTTAGAAGATCTCTTACTTCCATCTCAACGAGTTCGAGTAGCTCCGGGTCGTCTACCATGTCGACTTTGTTTAAAAAGACAACGATGTAGGGGACTCCGACCTGGCGGGCTAAAAGGATGTGCTCTCTGGTCTGGGGCATGGGCCCGTCTGCTGCACTTACTACCAAGATTGCGCCGTCCATCTGAGCGGCACCGGTGATCATGTTCTTTACATAGTCGGCGTGCCCCGGGCAGTCGACGTGTGCGTAGTGGCGGTTTGCCGTCTCGTACTCTACGTGGGCTATTGCGATTGTTATGCCTCTTTCACGCTCTTCCGGAGCGTTGTCGATTGAGTCAAACGAGCGAAACGTGGCTTGCCCTTTCTCGGCGAGCACCTTGGTAATAGCGGCGGTAAGCGTGGTCTTGCCGTGGTCCACGTGACCGATCGTGCCGATATTCATGTGCGGTTTGGTTCTTTCGAACTTAGCTTTGGCCATAAACGTTTTTCCTCCCTATAAGCCTGGCCCTTAAGCGTTTTTAAATAAATATAAGGCCGGGGCGAATGCAACTTGAAAATGCTTCTCCTTGCTACCAAGCATCCCCGACCGGTCAAGTTTCTATAAGTAGATTAACGGAGCGCTTTGACCACTAAACGGCCTCGACCGTTTTATCGCCAATTGTTCCATTGCTCTACAAAATCGCCTGAAAGCGATTTTGTAGCGGTGGTAGGATTTGAACCTACGACGCCACGGGTATGAACCGTGTGCTCTAACCAGCTGAGCTACACCGCCATGCCAAATACAGTACCAGACACCGAAAACCAAAAATCAGAGACTGGCTGGAGCCCGCGAGCGGATTTGAACCGCTGACCCCTTCCTTACCATGGAAGTGCTCTGCCGACTGAGCTACGCGGGCATTACAAATATCCACACAACAAAGTAATTATAATGATTTGTAGTGCAATTTCAAATCATTTTCTGTGGAGGGAGAAGGATTTGAACCTTCGAAGGCTTCGCCAACGGATTTACAGTCCGTCCCCTTTGGCCACTCGGGAATCCCTCCTCATGCGGCAATGATTCGCCTTTAAGATGGTACTTGAAAAGTGGGTTTATGTCAATTGAGCAGGATTCTTCAGCGAGCTACGGCGATAATTCTTCGGAATCTGTTTTAGCGAAATTATTAAGAGAATTATTAAGAGGCCCATAAAATAATCACAAAGGTGCAAATTGCCGCCAATTTTGATAAAATATTCCTAAAATAGTTAATAGGTGATAGCATGCCAATTTACGGATACCGTTGTAAGTTTTGTGACCATACGTTTGAAGTTATGCAATCGGTCAATGATGAACCGATAAAGGAGTGCCCTGAATGTAAGGGCCCCGTAGGCAAGATATTCTTTCCGGTGGGAATTGCGTTTAAAGGCAGCGGGTTTTACGTCAACGATCATAAATCGCCGAAGCGAATTGCGGCGGAGAAATCGACTTCCGGTTGTTCGACCTGCACCTCGGCCGGCACATGCAGTAGCGACTAAATGGGTTTAAATAGGTTGCAAGGGTCCTTCGTCGAGCACGATCCAGCACCCTATGCTGTCGTCCAGCATGTTGTTAAGATTATCTATAATACCATCGACGAGTTTAATAATGTCATCGCCCGCAACAGAAGCATAGATGCCCGAGGAATCGGGTACCTCTTTTTCTTCCCCGAATCCAAGCTCGCGCTTTAGTTTCGATAATTTGCTAAACGCTCCTTCCAGGTGTTTTTTGAGGAGCGACCGTCCCTCGCCCGACATCTTACAAAGGTCTAGCTCAACGACCTTTATCTGGTTTCCTATCTCCTCGATGATAAGCCTGGCCGTCTCGTAATCGCCGCGTTTAAGCGCCTTTCTTACATCGTTTATGGCGGAGCGTATAAAGAACAGAATGGCGATGGATCTCCAGCAAGGTCTGAGGCTATCGAACGTCGCCGCAAAGCCTGCGCCAAAACACTCCCGATAGGCGGCATAGCTCTTTCTGGGGTGCGAGAGCATATCGGCGAAGGTCAACCAATATGCAGTGGCGGCATCAACAACCATGGACGCTTTTCGTTTCTTTGGCACCAGGTGATATTCAGGATTTTTGAATCCCAGCTCGACTATAGTCCCAGAGCCGAAAAACGAGTGGCACTTGAACCTATCCGACAGCTTCTGCATCAAGAAGATCCCAAACCCGCCATCCTCGGAAAACACCGGGCCGTCGCTCGGAGCGGGCAGACCTTTACCCTTATCGCTGACCATAATCGTGAGGGCATCAAATTTTAAGAAGCATTCAAGTATTATCAAGGGATTTTCGTGGCCTTCGACATACGCATGGCGGATAACATTAGTGCACGCCTCTGAGACAACAAGCAAGATGTCCGACGCTCTCGATCGATAGGGCGTACCGGATATAAAATCCTGTACTTCCTTTCTGATCGGATCCAGGCTTTGTGGTTCGGATAAAAGTAATAATTTAAGCCGTTTGTCGATCATTGGACTATTCCTTAGCTATCCATATATCGCTTGCTAGTTTATGCCCGTTTATTTAGATAATAAACATGGCGTAAGAATAATCGAAAACTCTCCAACGGCCAGCAAGAGAACCGAGCCCCACACGTGCGCCGTAAGCATAATCGGCACCTGGCTAAACGGTGCTTACTTACTTATTACTACCCATATTATTTAGTAGTTAAACCAATAAACTAACGATAATCAGTTACAAATGATTGATAATTAGCAGATGTTATGCTATGCCTTGTCCTGACCGTTTTTACTCTGCTCCACGCGCCGCATTCCAACCCCTCTGGCTTCCATGATCGCTCTTAGAAGATTGTTGTGTAGCGCGGTAGGTCGCAGGATGAAATCAAGCTTCTCAAGCTCTCCGGAACTTACCGCAACCGCCTCGGCCGCTTTTATAAGCGCTTCAATCTGCTCGACCGGCGACATGCGCGCTTCCGCCTCGAGGGTGAAGTAATCCGACTCATCCCGCTTCCAGTCGCCGAGGCTCTGCTGCGCTTCCGGTGTGGTTGCCTGGACCATCAGGGAGTCGCCGACTATCCCATCCCTAACCACATAATTTGCGTTCTCCAAGCCTAACTTGGTCTCTTCCGATAGTTCGTTGTAACTCGAAGCATTCCCGGCATCCAACAGGTTGATATAGCAAACTTGCTTATCGGCCACCTTGCCGATCAACTCCACATCACCGTAACCCCGCAAGAATAGGTCTTTGGTGGCTTCGATAACTCGTGCCATACTCGCCTCGCCGGGCGAAAGTAGTATGCTTTCCCTCTCCAGGTGCAACCTGGCTTCATCGACTCCTGCCATCTATATCATCCCTTCCCACCCGTGGATTACCCGCAGGTATCCACGACTTTGTTGCAAAAGTAACAATATCTCTATAGCTATGTTACCAGGCGCGGCAAACAGCCACAACCACGATTTAGGCCCACATGAAATAATAACTAAATACCTTCCATGAGATCGGGCAAGCGCTGGGCGAAGGCCAGCAGGAACTTTAAACCATCCTGGATCTTCGGCTCTTTAAGCGCATGTAGCAGGGCCACAGGACCTAACGTGCGTGTGTCTTTCTTCGCCTCATTCGCCGATTCGCGAACGGCTTCAAGCATTTGATCGCCTGTTACTGCGAGCGATATCCCTGTTGAAATGGTACGTTGAAGTATCGGAGCCGTCATGGACTGCTTCATCGCATACGCGAAATCGCCCATCTCCATCAACGCGCTGAGCGCACCGCTTTCCTCGAGCGCCTTGACGGCCTCAAGGGATCGAGAAAGGCTCTCAGCCGCGTTTGCGGCGCCGGTCACGAGACCTTTCATCTCATCGGTGTTTATCGCCTCAACAAGATCGACCAGTTCCGCCATTTTGGCCATAGTCGCGGTCATCCGCTGCACTATCGCCGGCGTCATGGAATCCAGGCTCGCTGTAAGGAAGCCGGCGGCTTCATCCATCCGGGAAGGTGGGGTAGCCGGTGTGTCTTGTTCGGTTTTTGCTGCGCCGTTATCTTCAGTCATGCGCACACCTCCCTATAAAATGCCGCGAGCGGATAACCAATACATCTCGTTAAATGCAAGTTTAAACCAGTGAATCATCTCGGTGGGCGGCGTCGGTGTGGGCGGCTTGGTGTAGCTAAACGACACATAAGTCGCTTTGTTTAAGCCGGCCTCGACAAAGCAGAACACCTTGCCGTCATAATAATGAGATGGGGTTAACCCTCTAAGCTCAGAGATTAGATTCTCGGCCACTACATCGGCTTCGTAGTGGGCGGTTGAACCGGCCTTAGAAACAGGCAGGTTCGTGGCGTCGCCAAGAACATAGATATTATCGTAGCCGTCGGCTTTCAGGGTATATCGATCCGTGGGGATGAACCCGCCCTCATCGCCCAGTTCTGAATCGATAATTACCTGCGCTCCCTTATGCGCCGGGATCGAGATGAGGATATCAAACGGGATTTCGCTTCCCTCAAGGGTATTGACTACCTTTTTCTGCGGATCTACCGAGTCCACGTTGCAGAAGCACTCCCAGTTAATCCCCCTCTTTTCGAATTCCGGCTGTGCCCATGTCGCTACCGGCTCCAAGGAATGCAGCCTGCCGATAGGATATGTGTAGAGTAAATCAACTTTATCCCGTATGCCTTTCTCCCTGTACAGCTCGTCAAGCATAAAGACAAGCTCTAACGGGGCTACCGGGCACTTATGCGGTACGTCGATTGTGATGACGATCTTCCCACCGGTAAAGTTGGTGAGTTTTTCACGCAGCTTTACGGTTCCTTCCGCAGTATAGAAATTA
>NZ_PFNG01000133.1:0-4366 GCF_002791875.1 Candidatus Aquicultor secundus
AGGGCCGGATAGATCCGCCGGAAGAGCAGGGGTTTAAGTTTCTGCGCTCAGAAAAGCTCGTGATCGGCTTTGCGGTCGGATCATTCTCGCTTCCCTTTATCGTCAACCTTATCGGCCTCAGGCCGTATTTCGGGCTCTTACTAGGGCTCGGAATCACGTGGATTGTGATCGATATCCTGCGAAGATATCTACCGGAACACCGGACGCACTTCACCGCGTCGATCGAGGATTTCTTACGCGATGCGGATATTTCGACGCTTCAGTTTTTCGTCGGAATATTGTTGGCCGTCTCGGCCCTTGATTACCTCGGGATTTTAAATTCGGCGTCAGCGCTGCTTTTGGGACACGCCCCGACACTTGAGCGCCTGGTAACGGGAAGCTCGCTCGTGGGGGTACTCTCCGCGATCGTGGACAACGTACCGCTCACCGCCGCGGCCATGCATATAATAAAAACCACGGATGCGTCCGTCTGGGCGCTCGTCGCACTTGCCGTTGGCACGGGTGGCTCGATCCTCCTAATAGGATCGGCGGCCGGGATAGCCGCTATGGGATTAGTAAAAGATCTCACCTTTACCAGTTACCTCAAAGTGGCAACCATTCCTGCAATCGTGGGATATATCGCAGGCATCGGCATGTGGTATCTCCAACACCTCGCACTTAGAATTTGATTCAGATCGGTAGGCCCTTTATGCTCTGCCTTTAGATAAACCAGTTGAACCAGTTGATTGTGATTCTAGAGCAGATGCGATGGCCGCCGATGCACCGGCGGGCAGTATTGTGTATCGCATCAAATCAGACGCTTAGGTCTCTAACGCTGTAAAAGCGATATGTCGCTATCAACATCACGACAATAATGCCTAGAGAAAGTGCATAAAAGACAGGGTCATACGAGCCGTTATTGATTATGGTCTTAGCCTCGAAGTATTTGAACGGTGTCAGATATTTGAGGCCCGAATATTTCTTGGTGATATCGAGCCACAGCGAGAGAAAGAATGTGATAAGCATGATACTAGTTGCCACAGGTGCTGCAAGTTTTGGTCTTTTAGACAGTGCGGCAGCAGCCGTTCCAATCGACAAGAATATAAGTTGAATAAAAAACATCCCGACCATCATCAGAAGGATGTCCCCGGTTACCGAGGCGCCTTTGTTGTATGCGCCGACAATGACGACCGATGACACAAGCGTCACCAGGTTAAGTATCACGACATTTATCAATGCCGCCTGCAGCTTCGATGTAATCGCTTGTCTCCTAGTTACTGGTTTTGCGAACAGAAACTCGGCAGTCTTATCTTGTTCTTCTTTAGAAATGATGTCGGCTCCGAGCAATGATGCGTGTATGGACACCATCACTAAAATATATAAAAATAAAACCGAATAAAACCCGATAGCCGTCGATATATCCACGCTTTGTACGCCAAACAATGCCGCAAGGGTAGGCAGTCCCTTAAACAGATCGTTCGCCGACTGTCCTGAACTGGCAAAGCCTTGATATTTTACCATACCGACCAATATTAAAAAGAACATCCCGACCGACCATCCGATCAAAGACCTTCTATGAGCTTTCAGTTCTCTTAAAATGATATTCATATAGCGCCTCTCATAAAACGGTTATGCCGAGCGAATATCTCTCTTTACATAGACATAATAGCTGGTCGTAATAGCCAATATTAGTATAATCGCTTCGAGAATTATGAACCTTATTTCGTATGAACCATTCTTTACTATGTACGAAAAGTCAAAATATTTGAATGGTGTCAAATATCGTATTGCTGTATTGCCGATTAAGGAGTCGAGTATACCGGCTATGTAGAAGCCAAAAACTGTTGTCAAAGACACTCCCAAAACCGACCTTATTTTTGAAGCCGACACAGAAATCAAAAATCCTAAAGCTAGAAAGAATAGTTGAACAAAAAACAGTGCTAATGACAATAGCAAAAATGTTTTAGGAACGATTGTCGCGCCGGCAATAGCGTTTATTAGTAGTGGAACAGAAATCAGGTAAACGATGTTTGTGATGAGGATGAGTATCAGCGCTGCCACAAGTTTTGCGGTTAGAATCTGTGATCTGCGAACCGGCTTAGTCAGCAGAAACTCGGCGGTCTTTCCGCGCTCTTCTTTGGAAACTATCGACGTTCCGAGAATCATCGCCTGAATCGAACCGGCCAGTATTATGTACGTTATAACAAACGAGTAAAAACCCGATATCGACGCAAAGCTGATAAGGGTTATTCCCAACGCTTTTCTGAAGGCTAGCGGATAGCCCTCGAGAACTTTCAGTAAGGTCCCTGTTTCTTTAGAGAATGCAGGAAACAAAGATAAGTAGAGCGCAGCTCCTGCGACAAGAAAAATAATCCAGATTATCGTTGATTTTTGATATTGTCTTAATTCGTGTACGATCATATTTTTCATTTCGCAATCCCTATTCGTAATAGTGCAGAAAAATGTCTTCAAGGTCCGGCTCTTCGACCCATAGATTCAGTAAATCTATTGAAGCGATTATTTTTATGACCGTATTGATATCACCTTTGTACATGAAGCTGACCGAATTATTTTCAATCTTCAATCCGCTCACCCCGTCGAGAACAAAGATGCTTTTGTCTATTGGATTTTTTGTTTCAAGCCTGAACCTGCTATAATTGCTGCTTGCTAAGTCACTCATTTTCTCTACGTTGACAATCCTGCCCTCTTTGATAATCGCCACCCTATTGCAAAGTCTTTGGACTTCGCTTAAGACGTGAGAAGAAAGAAGTATTGTGACACCCTTTTTGTTCTCCTCCTTCAGCAAGTTAAAGAACTTTTGCTGTATTAGAGGGTCGAGGCCACCGGTAGGCTCATCGAGAATTATAAGCTTCGGTTCATGTAATAATCCCTGGACGATTCCCACTTTTTTCTTGTTGCCATAGGAAAGGTCTTCGATTCTTTTACTGGTATCGAGGTCCATGATCTCGACCAATTCCAGTATTCTCTTTGAACAGTCCTTCTTATAGAAGCTGGCGGAATAGTTCAGCAGGTCCTTGACTTTCATATTTTCATAATAAAAAACTTCAGACGGTAAATATCCGATATCCTGCTTGATCTCAGCTCCATATTCGACGACGTCTTTCCCGAATATCTTAGCGCTACCGCTGGTTGGATAAATCAAAGATAGGAGTATGCGAATCGTAGTAGATTTGCCTGCACCGTTTGGCCCGATAAAGCCGTAGAGTTCTCCCTCTTCAACGACGAGATCAACATCGATGATTCCTCTTGCTTCACCATAGTATTTTGTCAATTTACTAGTCTCTATTACGTTCATTAGACTCTCCTATTCGGAGCTTCCGCCCATTATATGCATCAAATATTTGCTCCAGTATTTCTTTTCTATTATTGATACTCACATACCTTCTTTACAAGTATGCTGAGAATTAATATCATACTGGTTGACATTATTGCCCTTGTCTTTGTTTTATTGAAAGCAACCGCCTCTTTTGGTAGGTTAGTATATGGTGGCTTATGACTAAAAAATCCGATTCAGCGCAGTTAAAAAAGGGCGGACGGCTTTCGGCGGTCGTGTTACTGGCAATCGTTGCGGTTACGCTGGTAGTTTTTAACGTCAACAAGAGGGCGGTCAATCAGCCTGCCCAACATACGGATACGACGGCACACAATAAAGCACCCTATCTCGGGGGCCAGTCGCCCGACTTTTTTGAGAACCAGCTTGAGAAAGTTATAATCGCAACGAAAAAAGCGCCGTTTAAGGCAAGAATTTCGACGGATGGAGGGTTTTACGGTTACTGGACGCAAAGCGGCGATAATTATCGCTTCGAAAGCCCTCCCAAGCTCAACCTGATAATCATCAACTCGTCAAAGAGAAAGGTCTGGGTGGTAAACCTTACCCGGAAGATTGCGCTTGAAACTGCCATCAGTAGTTCGACTGCGGGCTTTTACAGTGAAATAAGCCCCGCCTTTTTTATCGAAGGGCTCTCACGCTATGCGAACGCCGAAACGAAAAGGCTCGAGGATATCCTCCCCTCGGACAATAAATCCAAGCTGATACTAACCGACCAAGGTCTCCCAAAGCGCTGGGAAGGATTGAGGAGTAATAAAACCCCCTGCTTTATCAGCTGGGATTATATCCAGATCAACAATATCTCACCTGCTGAATTTGAACTCCCCCAGGGAGTCGCCATCACCCCTGCAACCCCTTCGCAAACAACAACGGCCGCTGCTGCAAGCCACTAGTACCGCGACATCTACTTTCTGTGCATGTCATTCTGAAGGAGCGAATGAGACTGAAGAATCTTGGGCGCAGAAACCTTCTACATATGCAGGAGGGTCTAAGCTTAGATAGAGTTAGAGTGAAGACTTCTTAGCACAGTGAATCAAA